>JADGGV010000507.1 GCA_019689775.1 Gemmatimonadota bacterium | reverse complement strand
TGAAGTTCACTGATGGCATCATGCAGGAGAGGCAGGATCAAATCGTGCGGAAGGACGCCGCCTGATCAACCCCGATCCACAACATTTGACAATAGCTCGATTCGACACACTCTTTCTCCCTGTCGTAGACCGGTATCTCCGCAGCCGGGGCGGCGATCTGGTGGGTTACGAGCCGCCGCCGAGAAAGCGGGTTGCGTTGGAGGACCTCGTGAAGGTGGCAGTCCGTTTCTTCTATCCGGATGCGGTCTTGCCCGACGGTACGATTCAATCCCACATCTGCGTGGGTATCAACGGACTCCGCGACTTCCCAGGCGAGCGGGATCTCACACTCGAGGCGTTCACGTATTCCGCGGTGTTCCAAGATTTGCTCCACCCGAAGTTCAAGATCGAAGAAGAATACGATCACGTAAAGCGTCAGATGAACGATCTTGGGCTCTCTGCAGATCCAGAGGTTCGACTCGCCCGAGCGCAGGGATTCATGTGGGGCCGCATGATGCAGAGCAGGCGACTGCGTGACGTCCTCGGCGCGGAGTATCGACGTCTGCGAGACGCTCTGCCGTTTGAGCTGTTGCAGACGGAGACGCCGGCTCAAAGGTGAATTGGTGGGTCTCCAGCAGAGAAGCAAGGAACCGATTTCGCGGGCAGTTCCCGTGAAAGTGGGCTGACACGGGAGCCCTTCGGATGACAATGGGTTGACGCGGCCGCGACTGCGCCGCGTTGCAGACCGGAAAGCGTGCAGGTCTGACCCCAGCAGCGTGGGCCGGGCGGACACCTCGCCTTCGGCTCGGCGTCGCTGACCCTGGAACGTTGGGCGCCATCGCGCTCGCATGGACGCCCCAAACGGAAGCCTGACCCGGAACGCGACGAGGGACGTGAAGCTCTCCACGTGGAGCGCGGCCGGTTCGGGGCCGTGATCGGTCTCCTGATCTTCCTCGAGGAACTCCTCTTCGGGGGCGTCGGAGCGGAGCCCATCGGCACGCTGCCGATTCTGGTCGTGCTCGGCGCGCTCGTCGGCGTCGAGTGGAACGAGCGGCACTTCCTCGAGCGCTTCGGCACCGGCGGCCTCTTCGCCCGGTGGGCGCTGGCCGGAATGTCGGTCGGCGCGACCGTCGGCGATTCCCGGCGACGGCGGCCGGGCAAGCCCCCCCTCCCGCCAGCCGGCGACGCCGGGGCGCGGACAGCGAGCGCCGTGCCCCTACGCGGTCGGCGGGGTCCGCCGCGCGGCGACGCCGCGCACGGTTTCCAGGAATCCCCCACGAGTCTTCCGGTGATCTCCGATCTGCGCGCGCCGCGGCGGGAGGCAACGTGATGCGAGGTGCGGCGCACCGCCCGCGCGGGCGTACCGCCGCATCCGTCCGTGCGGCTCGGCGATCGGGCCCGGCCCCTGGCCGGCGAGCCGCCACCGACCCGGGGAGGTGTCACGATGTTACGGTCGATCACGCTTCCGGCGGCCGCGCTGCTTCTGGTGGCAGGCGCGGGCGTCGTCGGCGCACAGAGCCCGTTCGGCGTCGAGGTGCGCGGCGGCGCCGCATTCCCCACGTCCGACCTGGGCGCGTCCAGCCTGAAGACCGGTGGTGGGCTCGAGTTCACGGCCAGCTACCGGGTCCAGCCGCACGTGCACGCGTATGTCGGCTGGGACTGGCACCGGTTGGCCACGCGCGATGCGTTCCAGGGCGACCACTTCGACGTCGAGGACACCGGCTACGCCGTCGGGCTCCAGTTCCGCCATCCGCTCGCCGGTGCGGTCGCCGGCTGGGCCCGCGCCGGCGGCATCTACAACCACATCGAGCTCGAGAACCGGGCCGGATCGATCGTCGACGACAGCGGCCACGAGCTCGGCTGGGAGGCGGGCGGCGGGCTCCACGTCCCGATCGGGACGCACCTTGCCCTGACGCCGGGCGTCCGCTACCGCACCTTCTCGGCGACGATCGACGCCGGCGGCGGCCCCGTGCCCGTCGATCTCCGCTACGTCGCCGCCGAGATCGGCCTCTCATGGTCCTTCGGCGAGGCGGCCGCCACGGCGGCGAACAAGCGGTAGGCGGTCGGAACCGCGGCGGGTGGGACGCGCCTCATCCGGAGTGCGCGAGAGGCGCCCGGCTTCAGCCGTGGGGAGGGAGAGCGCCGCCCGGGCGAGCCGGCACGTCCCGGGGTCCCGGGCGTCCTCTCGCGTGCGGTTGGCGACGGTCGACGGGCCTTCGCTCCTCCTCGTTCCCCCGCCGGCCCGGCGGTGCGATATTCCCCCGGGTCGGTGGCCACCGGGATGAGCCTCGAGGTATGCGCCGGGCGCTCGAGGTGGGCCGCTCGGGATCCAGCCCGGACGCCGCGCGTGCGCCCCGCACGGCATGCCCCGCGAACCGTCGCCGCCCGCGACGATCGCCCCCCTTCGACGGAGACCCCGATGAAGACCCAGTACTACACGGCGGTCAGCCTGGACGGCTACATCGCGGACCCGGACCACTCGCTCGACTGGCTGCACCAGTTCGGCGGCGGGGACGAGAGCAGCTACCCGGAGTTCATCCGCGAGGTCGGCGCGATCGCGATGGGATCGACGACGTACGAGTGGGTCCTGGAGCACCACGTCTACAGCGACCCGGAGCATCCGAAAGCGTGGCCGTACGAGCAGCCGACGTGGGTGTTTTCCTCGCGCACGCTGCCGCCGGTGCCCGGTGCGGACATCCGGTTCGCGAACGGCGACGTCGCCCCCGTCCACGCGGAGATGCGGGCGGCCGCGGCGGGGAAGAACATCTGGATCGTGGGCGGCGGCGAGCTGGCCGCGCAGTTCCACGATCGAGGGCTGCTCGACGAGATCATCGTCACGATCGCGCCGGTGATCCTGAGCGGCGGCGCGCCGCTCTTCACGCGGCGGATCGCGACGCCGCCGCCGCGGGTCGTCGAGGTGAAGCCGCACTCGAGCGGCCTGACGCAGATGCGGCTGGAGCTACCGAAGGTCGGCGAGGGCGGCGCGCGCGCGGCGGCCGAGTCCTGATCGCCCACGCCCAGCGCGGCCGCCGGTTCGGCCGCCGCCGGCCACCGGTCCGGCCACTCCGTGCCCGCCGGTCCGACGGCAGCGCACCCACCGGCACCGCCGCGGCGTGGCCGCCGGTCCGGCCGCCGCCCGCCGCTTCGACCGCCCACCGCCCGCCGACCCGGCGGC
>JADGGV010000506.1 GCA_019689775.1 Gemmatimonadota bacterium | reverse complement strand
CTCGGATATGTGTATAAGACACCGTGCGGACACTCGTGGGGCTGACGATCGGGACGGGGATCGGCGGCGGGATCGTGCTCGACGGCGACATCTTCCACGGCGTCAGCGACGCCGCCGGCGAGATCGGGCACATGACCATCGATTCCACGGGGCGCAAGTGCAAGTGCGGCAACTACGGCTGCCTGGAGGCGTACGCCTCCGGGCCGGCCATCGCGCTGCGCGCCGTGGAGGGGATCGAGGCCGGTGCGGAATCGATGCTCGTCGACCTCGTCGGCGGCAAGCTCGAGGACATCACCGCCGCGACCGTCTACGAGGCCGCGGTCCTGGGCGACCCCTACGCCAACGAGGTCATGAAGGAGACGGCGAAGTTCCTCGGCGCCGGGATCGCCAACATCATCAACGTGCTGAACCCGGAGATGGTCGTGATCGCCGGCGGCGTGACGCGCGCCGGCGACACGCTCTTCGTCCCGCTGCGCGCCGAGATTCGGCGGCGGGCGTTCCGGAGCGCCGAGGAGGCGTGCCAGATCCGCTCCGCGCAGTTGGTGGAGACGGCGGGCGTGATCGGCGCCGCGGGCGTGTTCCGGCGCGAGCGGTACGGCAAGATCTGAGGGTCTCCATGGGGACGGAGCCGGAGCGGGGGCTTGGGGCATGAGCAGGCGCCTCGGCATCCTCGGCACCATGGTCTGGGACCGGATCTTCGCGCGCGACGGACGGGCGCACCCGATCGAGGAGTGGGGCGGGATCTCGTATGCGCTCGCGGCGCTGGCGGCCGCGCGCCCGCCGGCGTGGCAGCTCGTGCCGATCATGAAGATCGGTCGCGACCTGGCGGAGCGGGCCGGCGCCTTCCTGTCGTCGCTGCCCGGCCTCGAGCTGGGGCCGGGCGTGCGGGAGGTGCCGGAGCCGAACAACCGCGTGGAGCTGCGCTACACGGACGGCGAGCGGCGCTTCGAGCGGCTGACGGGCGGCGTGCCGCCGTGGCAGTGGGAGGAGCTTCGGCCGCTGCTCGAGGGGCTCGATGCGCTCTACGTCAACTTCATCTCGGGCTTCGAGATGGAGCTGGAGACGGCGATCCGGGTGCGGATGGCGTTCCGCGGGCCGATCTACTGCGACCTGCATTCGCTGATGCTGGGCGTCGGCCCGGACGGGCAGCGGATCCCGCGCCCGCTCGCGGACTGGCCCGAGTGGCTACGCTGCTTCGACATCGTGCAGCTCAACGAGGACGAGCTGCTGACGCTGGCGGGCGCCTGGGGCGACCCGTGGCGCTTCGCCGCGGAGGTGGTCGGCCCGGACCTCAAGCTGCTGCTCGTCACGCTCGGGGCGCGCGGCGTCGCCTACTTCGCCTCGCCGGCGTTCACCGAGCCGCCGCTCGCGTGGCGGCGTGACGGGCTGGGGCTGCGGCGGCCGCTCGCGGCGCCGGGGCCGGTGCGGAGCGAACGCGTCGTCCCGCCCGAGGTCGCGGTCGACGGCGATCCCACCGGCTGCGGCGACGTCTGGGGCGGGACCGCGTTCATCCGGCTGCTCGCCGGGGACCGGCTCGCCGACGCGCTCAATGCGGCGAACGCGGCCGCCGCGCGCAACGCGCGCCACCGCGGCGCGACGGGGCTCTACCTCCACCTGCAAGGCCGGATCGCGACATGAAGGTCGTTTCCGTCCCAGCCTCCCTCGAGGAGCGCACGTTCGATGCGCTCGTCCAGGCGGTCGACGCCGCCGCCGGTGGGCGCGCCCTCTTCGACGCGCGCCACCTCCGCTGGGTCGACCCGTACGGCATGCTCGGGCTGCTGGCGGCGGGCGAGGTGGCCGGCCACGGCGGGGAGCGGCCGGTGCTCCAGCTCCCGGACTCCGCCGAGGTGACGAGCTACCTCGGCCGGATGGGCTTCCTGACCCACGCGGAGCGGATCTTCGAGCTGCACGGGCCGGCGCGCCGCGGCGCCGAGGCCGCCTCCGACGTGCTCCTGGAGATCACGCCGATCACCTCCCACGGCGACGTGCACGCGGTCGTCGACAAGGTGCGGGAGCGGGCCGGCCTGATCCTCTCGCGGCAGTTGAACTATCCCTTCCGCGACGTCGTCCAGTTCAACGTGATCCTCTCCGAGGTCTGCCAGAACATCCTGGAGCACGCCGGCTCCGGCGGCTGGGTGGCCGCGCAGACCTACAACTGGGCCAAGCGGCTCGGCCGGAAGGTGGCGGTGATCGCGGTCATGGACCTCGGCGTCGGCTTCAAGGGCTCGCTGGCCAGCGCGCACGCGGCGCGCTACGGCGACAAGTGGAGCGATGCGACGGCGCTGGAGGCCGCGTTCCTCCACGGCATCACCCGCTTCCACGACCCGGGCCGCGGCCAGGGGCTCCAGCAGATCCGCCGGCAGGTCGGCCGCTGGGGCGGGAAGGTCTCGATCCGCAGTGGCCGCGCGCAGATCGCCGACGTCCCCGACTGGGACGACGCCGTGCCCCTCATGGACGACCTGCCGCCGTTCCCCGGCTCGCAGATCTGCATCATCCTACCCGCGAAGCAGGTCCAGGAGGCGACGTGATCGAGCCGGGCGGCGATGCGGCCGTTCCCCTGCGTTTCGACCTACAGGATCTCGTGCGCCGGTCGGTGGCCACGCTCTACTCCCACCTGGTGACGCGCCCGACCGGGCGCGCGCTGCGCCTCGGCATCGAGAGCCAGATCGAGGAGCTCGGCTCGCTGTGCCTCTCGATCCTCGATTTCCGCCAGGTCGTCGTGCTCGACTACTCGTGCGCCGACGAGACCGTGGCGAAGCTCCTCCAGCGCTTCCTGGCGGACGACCGTCCGGCCGAGGCCTACTTCCTGGCCCGCGGCGTCGGCGAGACCCACCTCGAGCCGCTCGTCGAGGTGCTCCAGCGGCACCGGCTCGCGCTCGTCGCCGAGCTGGAGGCCGGCGATGTCACGCTCCTCGGCGCGGCCGACGAGGCGGAGCGAGCGGCCTGGGCGGCGCTGGAGACACTGCGCCGCGCCGACGCCGCCGAGGTCGCGCGCTGCCTCGGCGTCGCGCCGGCCGTCGTCGCGCCGGCGCTGGAGTCGCTGGCCGCGCGCCGCCTCGCCGTGCGCCGCCGCGGCGGGCCCGGCTACCTCGCGCTCACCGCCCTCCTCTCGGACGACGCCTGAAGCACGAACGGCGGGCGCCCCCACCTCCGCGGGGG
>JADGGV010000505.1 GCA_019689775.1 Gemmatimonadota bacterium | reverse complement strand
CGGGACACCCGCCCACCTCGTCCTCCCGCGACCCGCCGTCCGCCGCCCGGCGGGGCGTCGCATCCCCGGCCGGGGATCTCGGAGGCGGGGGGCGGTGTACGGGAGCCGGCACGTCTATTGCGCGAGGTCGTGCGTATTCTACCAATTTGCCACGCGATAAGAGAGCAGGAGCTCTATCGATGTCACCCGAATCGCTCCCGGTGAGGTTGCGCCAGGCGCGTGGTGTGATGAGCCTCTCGGAGGCCGCCGCGCTCGTCGGCATTCCCGAGGACCGCATCCGGATGTACGAGGAGGGCGTCCGCCGACCCTACGGCAAGACGCTGCGCCGCCTTGCGGACGTGTACGGCGTCCGCGTCGCCGAGCTGCTCGGCTCGGGGAACGCGGTGCGCCCGGCGCGGCGGCGCCCGGCGGTGCGGCGGCGCCGCCCCGCGGAGGCGGTCGCCGCGGTCGGCGGCAACGGCGTCGTCTCCGTGCCGGTTGAGGTCACGGAGGGCCAGACGATCCGCCTGGTCATCGAGCTCGTCGTCAAGCCGCGCGTGGAGGTTGCGCCCGCGCCGGCGCAGGCCGAGCCTTCCGAGCCCGAGGCGCCGCGCTCCGCGCCCGTCGTCGAGGCCCCGCCGAGCGCCGGCCTGGCGGCGTCGGGCGCCGGCGACGCGATCACGCTGTCGCAGCCGTTCGCCGCGAGGCGGCGACCGGACGGCGTCGCGGGCGAGCCGATGGACCCGATCCTCGAGCTGAAGCGGGCGTATCGCGATTTCCGTCACAAGAAGCGCTGAGGGCGGGGAGCGGGCCGGTACCCCCTGGACAAATCGCCAGCCGACGCCGGATCTTCAGGTATGCTTCGGTGGTGTATCTTCGCGTCGGCGTTGGCGCTAGCGTGTTCGACGCCCCTGTTCGCGCAGTCCGGCGGCGTGGGCGGTGTGGTTCGCGACGGGCACGGCGTCGCCGTCCCGGTGACCGTGGTGGAGGCCCTTGGCCCGACGCGCGCGACGGTCGAAACGGACAGCCTCGGCCGCTACCGCATCGCGCCGCTCGCGCCGGGCGACTACGTCGTGCGCGCGACGCGCCTCGGCTACGACGCCGCCGAGCTGCGCGTGCACGTCCAGGCGGACCGGCTCGCCACGGCCGACTTCACGCTGGCGGAGCAGGCGCTCGCGGTGGAGGGGGTGCGGGTCGAGGTGAGCCGCGAGCGTCAGCGCTTCGAGGGCACGGCGGGGACCACGGCGCGCCAGCTCACGGGCGAGGAGATGCGCTCGCTTCCGGGGCTGGCGGAGCCGGACATCGTGCGTGCCGTCGACCTGCTCCCGGGCGTGGTGACGACGTCGGATTTCTCCTCGGCGTTCAACGTGCGCGGCGGTTCCGCGGACGAGAACCTGATCCTCCTCGACGGCTTCCCGATCTACAATCCGTTCCACCTCGGCGGCCTGTTCAGCGTCTTCAACGGCGACATGGTGCGCCAGGCGGAGCTGCTCGAGGGCGGCTTCCCGCCGCGCTACGGCAACCGCGTATCCTCGGTGCTGCGCGTGGACAGCGACCCGGGCGGCGCCGGCTTCGAGGGCTCCGCCGGGATCTCGGCGCTCGCCGCGCGCCTGGCGCTCGGCCAGGATCTCTCCCCCGGCGCGGCGAGCCGCCTCGGCCTGCGCAGCGGGCGTGGCCGCGTCTCGTTCCGGCGCTCCTACGTCGACGCGGTGCTCAAGCCCGTCGTCGACTTCCCGTACCACCTCCAGGACGCGCAGGGGTACTTCGAGGGGTGGACCCGCGGCGGCGGCCAGTGGGTCGTCACCGCCTACACCGGCGACGACGTGCTCGACTTCGGCCATGCGACCGCGAGCTTCCCGCTGCGGCTGCGCTGGGCGTGGGGGAACGACGTCGTGGGTGCGCGCTACACGGGATCCTGGGGGCGCGGCCGGGTGCTCGAGCTCCAGGGCGGCTACTCCGGCTTCGGCACCTCGCTCCGCTTCCCGGACTTCGGCGACACCCGCTTCGACTCGCGCATCGGCCAGCTCAACCTCCAGGCGGACGCCGCCGCGGACGTCGGCGGCGGCACGCACCTCGAGCTCGGCGGCGAGGCGAACCACTTCGCCTACGACGACCGGCTCGACGCCGGCGGCGCCGAGTTCGCCCGTTACCGCGACGACGGCTGGCTCGTCGGCGCCTACGCGCAGGCGCACCAGCGCAGCGGCGCGTGGCTGGTGGAGGGCGGGCTCCGCGGCGACGCCTGGTCGCCGCGCTCCGGCGGGACGTTCGCGTACCTCTCGCCGCGCGTCGGCGTCAAGCGCTTCATCGCCGGCGGGCAGGGCGCGCTCAAGCTCGCCGCCGGGCGCTACACGCAGGTGCTGCACTCGGTCCGCGACGAGCAGCTCCCGCTCGGCCTCGACATCTGGGTCATGGCCGGTCAGCGCGCGCCGGCCGTCATCTCCGACCAGGTGCAGGGCGGCGTCGAGGCGCTCACCGGCCAGGGGTGGCGCGCCTCGCTCGAGGGCTACTGGCGCGACTTCCGCGGCGTCGTCGCCAACAACTACGCGGAAGACCCGAACGACCCGAGCGACGACTTCCTCCGCGGCCGCGGCCGCTCCTACGGCGTCGACTTCCTGCTGAAGCGCGAGGTCGGCCCGGTCAACGGTTGGATCTCCGCCTCCTGGCTGCGCGCCACGCGCACGTTCCCCGACTACCTCGCGCCGGCCGGCTCGGGCGCCGAGGTCAGCTACGCGCCGCTCTTCGACCGAAGGATCGACCTCGACCTCGTGCTGCGCTACCCGCTCCCCGGCGGCATCGAGGGCGGCCTGCACTGGAGCTACGGCAGCGGCCTCCCCTACACGTCCGTGTTCGGCGCTTACTCGTTCTACGACTACGAGCTGCTCAGCCCCCGCGTCCGGCCGCGGACGACGGACGGCGATCCCGTCACCGCCATCCTGCTCGGGCCGCGCAACGGCGCGCGCTACCCGCCGTACCATCGCCTCGACCTCTCCTTCCGCAAGACCTACACGCGCCCCTGGGGCTCCATCACCCCCTACCTCCAGGTGTTGAACGCGTACAACCGCAAGAACCCGCTGTTCTACTTCTTCAACTACGACCTCGACCCGCCCACGCGCACCGGCGTGTCGATGTTCCCGTTCCTGCCGACCTTCGGGGCGGACGTGACGTTCTGAGGGAGGGTTCGGGCGGGACG
>JADGGV010000504.1 GCA_019689775.1 Gemmatimonadota bacterium | reverse complement strand
GCGGCTGAGGTGTTTAAGAGACAGGGTTCTGGGGACGCAGCTTGTGGTTCGACGGTCATGCGGGGCTTCGGCGTGAGGGGCGCCGGGGCCCCTCGTCGTTTCCGAGTACGAGTCCGGGGCATCTCCCCGAGAGGAGGATCGGTGCATGAGAACGCGAATCGGCTGTAGTCGGTGGGGCCGGGTGCTCGTGGCGGCGGGCGTGATGGCGCTGCCGCTGGCGGGGCCGGCCGCGGCCCAGACGACGACCGGCAACATCCGGGGCTACGTCCGGTCGACGGCGGGCGAAGCCTTGGCCGGTGCGACGGTGACGGCCCGGCAGCTCGAGACGAACCTCCAGCGCGGCGCGCTGACGTCGGCGACCGGGCAGTACTACCTCGGCGGGTTACGGCCCGGGCACTGGGTGCTGACCGTGCAGATGCTCGGCTACGGCAACCGTGCGGACACGGTGCAACTGCTGGTCGGCCAGACGCTGGACGTGAACGTGACGCTCGCGACGGAGGCGGTCGCGCTCGAGGGGATCACGGTGACGGCGCCGGCCGCGCAGGAGACGCGCTCGCAGGCGATCGTGACGAACGTGACGCGCGACGCGATCACGAACCTCCCGACGCGGGACCGCAACATCCTGGACCTGGCGGGGCTGGCGCCGGGCGTGCAGGTCTCGCGCAGCACGAACGGCGAGAAGACGTTCAAGGCGGGCGCGCAGCCCGCGGAGCAGGTGAACGTCTTCGTGGATGGCGCGTCGTACAAGAACGACGTGTTGCGCAACGGTGTCGCCGGCCAGGATGCGAGCAAGGGGAATCCGTTCCCGCAGTCGGCGATCGAGGAGTTCCGCGTGCTGACGCAGAACTTCAAGGCGGAGTACCAGATGGCCGGGAGCGCCATCATCACGGCGGTGACCCGGTCGGGGACGAACGAGTGGGAGGCGAACGCCTACGGCTACAACATCTGCGTCGGCTGCGTGGCGAAGGACGCGATCGCCGTGCAGCAGAAGCTCAAGGGCCCGGACTTCCACCGGTTCCAGGCGGGCGGCGCGATCGGCGGGCCGATCAAGAGGGATCGCGCGTTCTTCTTCGGCACGTATGAGTACAACGACCGCAGCTCCCCCGTCTCGGTGATCCCGGGCTCGGGCCCGCCGATTCCCGGTGTGGACCTGAACCAGTACCGTGGCCAGTTCGAGAACCGCTTCAAGGAGCACCTGGCGTTCGGCAAGCTCACGCTCACGCCCGGCTCGCGCCACACGATCGACATCAGCACGAATTACCGGAAGGAAGACGACGTCGCCGGGTTCGGCGGGACGACGGCGTACACGCACCGCGAGGACGTGGCGCAGGACATCGTCACGAGCGCCGCGAACTACAAGTACGCCGCGGACCGGTGGCTGAACGAGGCGCAGATCAGCTTCCAGAACTACAAGTGGCAGCCGCACCCGATCGGCTCGGGCGTGGTGAAGGACTACGCCGGGGTGATCGTGATCGGCCCGAAGGAGTCGCAGCAGACGTTCCAGCAGCGCCGCGTCTCGCTGCGGGACGACATCACGCTGACGGGGCTGGCCGCCGCCGGGCACGCGGTGAAGTTCGGCGCCAACGTCGACTTCCTGCGGTATGAGGCGGAGAAGTACTTCAGCATGAACCCGGTGCTCCACTACGAGCAGAACATCAGCTTCGCGCAGCCGGCGTGGGCGCGCGTCGGCTACGGCGACCCGGGCGTCGCGGCGAACAACGTCCAGCTCGGCGCCTACATCCAGGACGACTGGGCGATCACGCCGAAGTTGCAGCTCAATCTCGGGATCCGCTGGGATGCCGAGACGAACGCGTACAACAACACCTACGTGACGCCGCAGGCGATCGTCGACTCGCTGACCGGCCCGCTGGCGAGCAAGCTCGATCAGCAGGTGCTCGCGCGGTACCCGCTCGCGAACTACATCAGCAAGGGTCGGAGCAGCCGACCGATCTACTTGAAGGCGTTCCAGCCGCGCCTCGGGTTCTCGTACGACGTCACCGGCGACAACCGCAACGTCGTCTTCGGCGGCGCGGGGCTGTACTACGACCGCAACTTCTGGAACCTCTTCTTCGACGAATACTGGCGGCGCCAATTCCAGGAGCGGAACGTCTGCTTCCAGCCGGGCCCCGACTGGTGCACGCCGCAGGTGCCGTGGAACGACTCGTACTACACGAACCCTGAGGCGATCCGGCAGCTCGCTCAGACGAAGGGCACGGGCGTCGACGTCTTCATGGTCAGCAACAAGACGGTGCCGCCGCGGACGCTCCAGTTCACCGCCGGCTATCGCAGGGCGTTCGGCGAGAACGTGCTGGCGACGGTGTCGTACGCCGGGGCCCGCGGCTACCACCTGCTGAACTGGGTGCGCGGCAACTCGGATTGGGGGAACATCGGGCCGAGCTACGGCAACCTGCTCCTGTCGACCAGCGACGCGAAGACGTTCTACGACTCCTTCATCCTCCAGATCGAGAGGCCGTTCCGCGCCACCTCGCGGTGGGGCGGCTCGCTCGCGTACACGCTCGGCTGGGCGAAGTCGCAGGGGTCGACCGACTGCTGCTTCCCGTTCCTCTTCGACTTCCGCTACAAGATCCCGGAGAACATGCCGAAGCTGCCGATCCCCGGCGACAACCGGCACCAGATCGTGGCGAGCGGCATCGCGCGCATTCCGTACGACTTCCTCCTCAGCGGCATCCTGACGCTGCGGAGCGGCGCCGCGATCCAGGGGAACGACTACAGCCACCTCACGTCGCACGACGACATGAAGGCGGTGCCGTACGCGTTCTACCCGCCGAAGCGGACCTTCCTTGGCATCCCGCACGCGTTCGCCGAGCAGTACTTCGACATGCGGCTGGAGAAGGGCGTGACGCTGGCGTCCGGCAACCGCGTCGCGCTCCAGGTCGACCTGTTCAACGTCTTCAACGCGCCGAACTACGGCTGCTTCAACGTCGAGATCCCGCCGCAGGGCTCGACGAACGCCAACTACGGCGTGCCGTCGTGCGCGGGCGAGGCGCGTCGCGTCCAGTTCGGGCTGCGCTACGACCTGAGCACCGCGAACCGGAGCGCCGCCGAGCGGTAGCGCGGCGGGCGATCCGGATCCCCAACCCGACGGCGGGGGGCCCCCCCGCCCCCCCCCCCCGCCGGCCGAGTTGGGCCCCAGAGCCCGCGGGCCCCG
>JADGGV010000503.1 GCA_019689775.1 Gemmatimonadota bacterium | reverse complement strand
TCCTTTGTGTATACGCGCCCGGCGCGGGCGGGGCCGCCCCCGGGGCGGGGGGGGCGCCGGGCCGGCCGCGCTCTGGGTGGACTCGGCCGACTACGCCGGCGTGATCCGCGCGGTCCGCGACCTGCGCGCGGACGTGGCACACGTGACCGGCGCCGAGCCCGCGCTCGCGGTCGGCGGCACGCCGGCCGCCGGTCCCGTCGTCCTGGTCGGCACGCTGGGCCGGAGCGCGCTCGTCGACCGGCTCGTGCGCGAGAGGAAGCTCGACGCGAGCGACGTCTCCGGGCGCTGGGAGACGTTCGTCATCCAGCCGGTGCGCCGGCCGCTCCCCGGCGTCGAGGAGGCGCTCGTCGTCGCCGGCAGCGACAAGCGCGGCACGATCTACGGCGTCTACGACCTCTCCGCGCAGATCGGCGTCTCGCCCTGGTACTGGTGGGCGGACGTGCCCGTGCGCCACCGCGCCGACCTCTACGTGCTCCCCGGGCGCCACACGCAGGGCGAGCCCGCCGTCCGCTACCGCGGCATCTTCCTGAACGACGAGGCGCCCGCGCTCTCCGGCTGGGCGCGTGAGACGTTCGGCGGCTTCAACCACCGCTTCTACGAGAAGGTCTTCGAGCTGATCCTCCGCCTCAAGGGGAACTACCTCTGGCCCGCCATGTGGGGGAGCGCGTTCGCCGACGACGACACGCTCAACCCCCGCCTCGCCGACGAGTACGGCATCGTCATGGGCACGTCGCACCACGAGCCGATGACGCGCACGCAGGCCGAGTGGCACCGCTACGGCGCCGGCCCCTGGGACTACACGCGCAACGACTCCACGCTGCGCGCGTTCTGGCGCCGCGGCATCGAGCGCATGGGCTCGCGCGAGACCATCGTCACCATCGGCATGCGCGGCGACGGCGACATGCCGATGACCGAGGGGAGCAACGTCGCGCTGCTCGAGCGGATCGTCGCCGACCAGCGCCGCATCATCGCCGAGGTGACGGGGAAGCCGGCGTCCGAGACGCCCCAGCTCTGGGCGCTCTACAAGGAGGTGCAGGACTACTACGACAAGGGGATGCGCGTCCCCGACGACGTCACGCTCCTCTTCTCCGACGACAACTGGGGCAACATCCGCCGGCTCCCGGCCGAGAAGGACCGCGCTCGCCCCGGCGGCTTCGGCATCTACTACCACTTCGACTACGTCGGCGGGCCACGCAACTACAAGTGGCTCAACACGAACCCGATCGCCCGCGTGTGGGAGCAGATGAACCTGGCCTACCGCCGCGGCGCCGACCGGATCTGGATCGTCAACGTCGGCGACCTCAAGCCGATGGAGCTGCCGATCTCCTTCTTCCTCGACTTCGCCTGGAACCCGGACCGCTGGCCCGCCGCGCGCCTCCCGGAGTACACCCTCCGCTGGGCCACGCAGCAGTTCGGCCCGGAGCACGCCGCCGAGATCGCCGCGCTGCTGACCGGGTACACGAAGCTGAACGGCCGCCGCAAGCCCGAGCTGCTCTCCCCCGAGACCTACAGCCTGACGAACTACCGCGAGGCGGAGACGGTCGTCGCCGAGTGGAAGGCGCTCCAGGAGAAGGCCGAGCGGCTCGCCCGCGCGCTCCCCGCCGCCTACGCCGACGCGTTCTACGAGCTCGTGCTGCACCCGATCGAGGCGTGCGCGAACCTGAACGAGCTGTACGTCACCGTCGCGCTCAACCGCCGGTACGCGCGCGAGGGCCGCGCCGCGACGAACGCGCTGGCCGACCGCGCCCGCGCCCTCTTCGAGCGCGACGCCGAGATCTCGCGCACGTACAACGAGCAGATCGCCGGCGGGAAGTGGCGCCACATGATGGACCAGACCCACATCGGCTACACGTACTGGCAGGAGCCGCCGCGGAACGTGATGCCGCGGGTCGACGTGATCCAGGTCCCCGAGCCGGCGGAGATGGGCGTCGCCTGGGAAGGCCAGCCGGAGTTCGGGCCGCGCGGGCCGCCCGGCGCGGCGCGGCGGCGCCCGCCCGCGCTCCCGCGCTTCGACCGCTACCAGCGGCAGACCTACCACATCGAGGTCTACAACCGCGGCCGCACGCCGTTCGAGTTCACCGCGCGCGCCGGCGCGCCCTGGCTCCTCGTCACGCCCGACCACGGCACCGTCGACCAGCAGACCCACGTGAGCGTCGCCGTGGATTGGGCCCGCGTCCCGCCCGGCGAGCAGCGCGCGCCGATCACCATCGCCGGCCCCGGCGGCCGCAGCGTCGTGATCCAGGCCGTCGTCGCCAACCCGGCCGCGCCGAGGCCCGAGGACGTCGCCGGCTTCGTCGAGGGCGACGGCTACGTCTCGATCGAGGCCGAGCACTACTCGCGCGCCGTCGGCGGCGGCGGCGTCCACTGGGAGCGCATCCCCGACCTCGGCCGCACGCTCTCCGGGATGACGCCGTTCCCGGTCACCGCCGCGCCCCGCACCCCCGGCGGCGATTCGCCCCGCCTCGAGTACCGCGTCTACATGTTCGACGCCGGCGACGTCTCCGTGACTGCCTACCTCTCGCCCACGCTCGACTTCACCGGCTCGCCCGCGGGGCTCGGCTACGCCGTCTCCTTCGACGACGAGCCGCCGCAGCTCGTCCGCCTCGGCCCCGACACCTCGAACGCCGCCTGGGAGAAGGCCGTCTCCGACAACATCCGCGTCCTCGTCACCCACCACCACCTCACGGCGCCGGGCCCGCACGTCCTCAAGTTCTGGATGGTCGACCCCGGCGTGGTGCTCCAGAAGCTCGTCATCGACGCCGGGGGGGTGCGGCCGAGCTACCTCGGGCCGCCGGAGAGCTTCCACCGCAACGTCGCAGGCGTTGCTTCGGTGGGGGAGGCTTCGTCGTAGACGCCTTGTTTAAACCACAGAGGGCACAGAGGGCACGGAGATCATAGCGTATAATCCAAGAGAGTAGAACAGCCAAGAGAATACAAGAGCAGTAATGGGATAGCGCGTGCAGTGGAGGCAACCGTATCCGTTCCGTTTTCGTTCGCGCTCCCGCTCCGGCTCCCGGCCGCTTGGGTGGGGGAGGGCGCGGGGGCACAACCGCGAGACAGACGAACACACCGGCCAACTACAATGACTCGACCCCCTGAAGTCGCCCAGATCCGCGGCAGCTCACGACCCTCCGCTCCCCGTGCGCCCTCTGCGCCCTCTGCGCCCTCTG
>JADGGV010000502.1 GCA_019689775.1 Gemmatimonadota bacterium | reverse complement strand
TCGGGATGGTCGGCGCCGCGGCGCTGGCGTTCGCCTCGGAGGCGCTGGAGCGGACGCGCCACGACCCCGCGGCGGCCGGGTTCTTCGCCGCGTGGGACGCGTTCAAGGGCGACCTGCGGCGGCTCGTTCCGGGGCGCGCGGGCCGGCGCAAGGCCGCCACGGCGGAGGATCGCGCGGAGCTCGGGTAGGGTGGTCGGTTCAACCACGGTCCGCCGGGCGAGCGCGCCGGGGCCGGTCCGCGTCGTGCATCTCATCACGACGCTGGACACCGGCGGCGCCGAGGCGATGCTCCACAAGCTCCTCGGCCGGCTCGATCCGGGGGTCTTCGATTCGAGCGTGGTGTCGCTCACGGACGAGGGGAGCTTCGGTCCGGCGATCCGCGAGCTATCCATCGGGGTGTGCGCGCTCGGGATGCGCCGGGGTGTGCCCGATCCGCGGGCGCTGCTGCGCCTCCGTCGGGAGCTGGCGCGCAGCCGGCCGCATATCCTGCTGACCTGGATGTACCACGCCGACCTCCTCGGCACGATCGCCGCGCGGATGGCCGGGGTTCCGGTGCTGGCGTGGAGCATCCGCCGGGCGAGCACGGACTGGCGTCACCTCGCGCCCCCGACGCGCGCCGTCGTCGGCCTCCTCGCGCGCCTCTCCTCGACGCCCGACGTCGTGCTCGTTAACTCGCACGCGGGCCGGGAGGCGCACCTGCGGGTGGGTTACCGGCCGCGGCGCTGGGAGCTGATCCCGAACGGCTTCGACACGGCGCTCTTCCGGCCGTGCCCGGAGTGCTACGGCCGCTTCCGCGCCGAGCTCGGCGTCACCCCCGAGACGCTGCTCGTGGGTCTCGTCGCCCGTTACGACCCCGTCAAGGACCACGACACGTTCCTGCGCGCGGCCAGCCGGCTCCGGGACGCGCAGCCGCAGGTGCACTTCGTGCTCGCGGGATCGCGCGTCGACGCATCGAACTGCGTCCTGACCTCGCGGGTGCGCGAGCTCGGTCTCGCGGGGCGCGTGCATCTGCTCGGCAACCGTCGCGACTTGCCGCAAGTGCTCCCGGCGCTCGACGTCCTCGCGCTCTCCTCCGTGAGTGAGGGGATGCCGAACATCGTGGGGGAGGCGATGGCGGCCGGCGTGCCCTGCGTCGTGACGCGAGTCGGCGATGCGGCACGGCTGGTGGGCGATACGGGATACGCCGTCGAGCCGCGGGATGCCGAGGCGCTGGCCGCGGCGCTGAGCCGGCTGCTGGCGCTCGGGCGGGATGGGCGCCGGCGCCTGGGTGAATCGGCGAGGCAGCGGATCCAGACGCATTTCGGCCTGGATGCCGTCTGCGCGCGCTACGCTGCGCTGCTCACCGAGCTGGGCGCGCGAGCGCGCGCGGCACCCCGCGACTCGGCGCCGCCGGCGCGATGAAGCGAGCCACGGAACTGGTGGTGGCCGGTGTCATCGGCGCCGGCACGCCGGTGGTCCTCGGCATCGTCGCGTCGTTCGGGCGCAACGTCCCGAGCGACGACCTGGCGGCCGACTACCTGGTGGCCTGCCTCTGGGCGCTGGCCCTGGGCGCGAGCGTGTTGTTCTGGCCCGCATCGGCCGCCGACCGGCGGGCGCTGCTCCGCGTTTGGGCCGTCAAGGTGGCCGTCACGCTGGGGCTCATGCTCCCCTACGAGCGCCATTACGCGGGGCTCGACGCGTACTCCTACTTCCAGCAGGCGCAACTGTCCCACCTGAACTCGGGCGTCGGGCTGATCGACGGCACGCGCAACACGCTCGCCGTGGCCTGGCTGCTCGCGCGACCGCTGGGCGGGTCGTATCACGCGCTCAAGGTCAGCTTCTCGCTGCTGGGCCTGATCGGCGTCTACCTCACGTACCGCGCCGCCGTCCTTGCGCTCGGGCGGGAGGATGTCCGTCTGCTCTACTTCATCGCGCTGTTTCCGTCCGTCCTGTTCTGGTCGTCGATCCTCGGCAAGGATCCGGTCGCGCTCGTCGGCATCGGCCTCTGCGAGTACGGCGCGGTCGGCTGGCTGCGGCGGCGGCGGGCCGGCTATCTCGTCCCGGTGGCGGCCGGAACGCTGCTCGCCGTCTGCATCCGTATCTGGCTTGGCCCGGTCCTGCTCGCCCCGACGCTCCTGGTCGGTCTGAGCCGTATCCGGAGCATCGCCGCGAGAGTTGCGACGGCGGCGGCCGGCGCTTCGATCTTGCTGGTGCTCGCCCGGTTCCTGATGCAGAAGCTCGGGATGGGCTCGCCCGGCGAGGCGCTCGCCGCCATGGCCGCCCTGGCGCAAGGCTTCGCCCACGGCGGATCGGCGCAGCAGCTTCCCGTGGACATTAGCCGTCCGGCGGGACTCCTCGAGTTCCTCCCGCTCGGCATGTTCACGGCGCTGTTCCGCCCGCTCCCCGGCGACGTGCCCTCCGCGTTCGGGCTGATCGCCGGGCTCGAGAACCTGGCGCTCCTCCTGCTCGCGGCGGTGGCGGCGTATCGCGCCCGCTGGCGCGATCTCCGCGACCCGGTGGTCCTCTGGGTCGTGCTGCTGCTCCTGATCTGGTCGGTCGCCTACGCCGCCGTCTCGTACGGGAATCTCGGCGCGGCCGTGCGATTCAAGCTCCAGGTCCTCCCGGCCCTGCTCGCGCTCCTGCTCTACCTGGCCCACGCCGGCCACGGAGCCGCGCGCGCTCGAGAGGCGCGGCGGGTCCACACGGTCGGGCGCGGGGGCGCCCGCGAGGGGTGACGCGGCGCGTCGCGGACCGGCCCGTGTCGCCGCACCGATCGTTCGTGGACTCCGTTTCCTCCCCGCCGTACGACATCCTCGTGAACGTGGATCGGCCAGTCGTGGCGGCGAGCCTCGAGACCCGCGCGCCGTCCCGCGACTGCCGCGTCGTGGAGTTCGAGTGGCGACTCTCGGTCGATCTGCCGGCTCCCGCAGCGCTGCGCGCGTGACGACACGCTGGCGCACGGCGCGCGCTCGGGGCGCCGAGGCGGCAGACGCGGCCTTGGGCGGGCCCGCCGCCGGGCCGGCCGAGGCGCGCCCCGCCGTGGTCCGCATCATCGCCCGGCTGAACGTCGGCGGTCCGGCGCTCCACGTGACGCACCTGACGGTCGGCCTGCGCGACCGCTATCCGACGCTGCTGGTCACCGGGCGGGTGGGCGAGGGCGAGGCGGAGTACCGGGGCGCAGGGGGCGCGCAGG
>JADGGV010000501.1 GCA_019689775.1 Gemmatimonadota bacterium | reverse complement strand
GTGGTGGAGCGGGGGGCGCGGCCGCCGCGGGAGCGGCTCGCACGCCCGGTGTCGCGGCGAGCGGGGCGGTCGCGGAGGGGGCAGGCGTCGGCGGTCGCCCGTGGGCTGTGGGGAAAGCCCCTGTCGGGAAAATCCCTACAGGAGTTCCTCGAATCCCCGGCGCGCCATCGCCGGCGGGTACGTTATATCGGCACGGCGCCGCCTCGCCGCGAGGGCCGTCGTGCCACACGGGGGCCGGTGCACGTACGGACGCTCATGAGTTCAGGAAGGACGATCATGCAGCTTTCTCCTCAGGCGACCCCCATGGCCGCCACGTTCCGCGCGGGGGCCGCGCGGGCCGACCGGGACAAGTCGGCGGGTGGGGTGGGTGAGGTCGTGGAAGTCCGCGTGCCCGGCCCCGGGGGGTTCACGGACCTGACCGCCGCGATCGAGCGGGTGGCGGCGGCGATGCTCGACCGGCCGACGTCGATGGCGTTGCTCGACCTGCGCGAGACGGACTTCGTGCCGACGATGGTGCAGGCGGAGCTTTTGCTGGACATGCTGGTGCACCGGTCGCAGGTGATCCGGAACCGGGTTGCGATCGTCGCGCGGCCCGGGGCGCAGTTCGGGATGCTGCGGCTGGTGACGATCAAGGCGTCGCTGCGCGATCTGCCGATCGCGGCGTTCACGTACGAGGGCGAGGCGCGGCGGTTTCTGGAGACGGGGCTGGAGTGAGAGGCGGAACGCCGCCGCGGCGGGCCGGGCGGCGTTCCGTTGCGGGGCGGTGGACCTTCCTACGACCCGCCGTTGCGTGCGGCGTCGGCCTTGCGGCGCACGTGCTCGAGCAGCACGCGCGCCTCGGCCGCCGCGAGGTGGCGGCGGGTGGCGTCGACGGCGTCGGGGACGACGGAGACGGAGTCGATGCCGCGGCGGACGAGGAGCTCGGCGTACTCGGGGTAGACGGACGGCGCCTGGCCGCAGATCGAGCAGGGCACGCCCAGGTCGTGGCAGGTGGCGATGATCCGGCCGATGAGGTCGAGGACGGCCGGGTCGCGCTCGTCGAAGTCGGCCGCGACGCGGTCGTTGTCACGGTCGACGCCGAGCGTGAGCTGGGTGAGGTCGTTGGAGCCGATGGAGACGCCGCGGGCGCCGAGGTGGACGTACTCGGGGAGCCAGGTGACGACGGATGGCACCTCGGCCATGATCCAGAGCTGGAGCGTGGCGTCGTCGCCGAGCGGGCTGGCGTCGATGAGTCGCTTGCAGGCGGCGAAGTCGGCGCCGGTGCGGACGAAGGGGAGCATGAGGTGGACGTTGCGGTGGCGCGTCCGCACGCGGGCGAGGAGCTGTAGCTCGAGGTTGAAGAGGTCGGGCTCGCGGGTGTAGCGGAAGCAGCCGCGGTAGCCGAGCATCGGGTTCTGCTCCTCGGGCTCGAACTCCTGGCCGCCCTCGAGGCCGCGGAACTCGTTGGTGCGGAAGTCCATGGCGCGGTAGACGACGGGGCGTGGATCGAACGCCGCGGCGAACTTCTCGACCTGGTCGGCCATCCTCGCGACGAACTCGTCGCCTTTTCCTTCCTTCAGCAGCAGGCGCGGGTGCCGGCCTTGCAGCGCCTCGAGGATCATGAACTCGGCGCGGAGCAGGCCGACGCCGTCGACGGGGAGCGCGGCGACGCGCTCGGCCTGGGCGGGGTCGGCGAGGTTGACGTAAAGGCGGGTGGCGGTCACGGGCGCGGGCGCCGCCGTCGTCGCGGGCGCGGCTGCGGGCGCCTGCGCCTGCGCAGGCTGCGGCTCGGGCGCGCCGTCGAAGACGGTGCCGTGGGGCGCGTCGACGGTGACGAGGCGGCCGTCCTGGAGGACGCGGGTGGCGTCGCGGGTACCGACGATGCACGGGATGCCGAGCTCGCGGGAGACGATGGCGGCGTGGGAGGTCATGCCGCCGGTGTCGGTGACGACGGCGGCGGCGCGGCGCATGAACGGGACCCAGTCGGGCGTGGTCATGGGTGCGACGAGGATCTCGCCGGGCTGGAGGCGGCCGCCCTCCGTGGGGGAGGTGAGGACGCGGGCGCGGCCGGTGGCGCGGCCGGGGCCGGCGCCGAGGCCGCGGAGGAGGACGCGCCCGGCGCCGCCGGCCGCCTCGGCGGGCGGGTGCAGCGTGGTGATCGGGCGGGTCTGGACCAGGTAGACGGCGCCGCGCGCGATCGCCCACTCGGCATCCTGCGGGGCGCCGTAGTGCGCCTCGTCCTTGCGGCCGAGCTCGGCGAGGGCGCGGACCTCGTCGTCGCCGAGCACGCGCGCGTCGGCGCGGTCGGGGGGCAGCTCGACGCGGCGGTTCTCGTGGCCGGCCGGGTCGCGCTCGAGCATGAACGCCTTGTGGCCGACCTCGACGCCGCGCGTGGCGAGCGACTGCTTGTCGACGATGTAGCGGTCGGGCGTGACGAGCCCGCCGACGACGACCTCGCCGAGCCCCCACGCGGCCTCGATGACGATGACGTCCGGGTCGCCGGTGGCGGGGTCGGCGGTGAAGAGGACGCCGGAGCGGTCGGCGTTCACCATGCGCTGGACGATGACGGCGATGAGCTGGTCGCCGGCGAGGCCCTGGCGCTGACGGTAGTAGATGGAGCGCCCCGTGTAGAGCGACGCCCAGCAGTCGCGGACGCGGTCGACGACGGCGTCGTCGCCGCGGACGTTGAGGAAGCTCTGGAACATGCCGGCGTAGGAGAAATCGGCGGCGTCCTCGACGGTGGCGGAGGAGCGGACGGCCACGTCGCATTCCTCGGCGCCGCAGAGCTCGCGGTAGGCGGCCTCGATCTCGGAGCGCACGCTCTCGGGGACGGGTGCGGCGGTGATGAGGCCGCGGATCTCCTCGGAGGCGGCGTTGCGGCCGATCTCGTCGTCGAGCTTGAGGCCGGCGAGGCGGGCGGCGATCCGGTCGCCGAGGCCGCTCTCGTCGAGGAACGCGCGGTAGGCGTCGACGGTCACGACGAAGCCGGGCGGGACGGGGAGGCCGGCGCGAGTCATCTCACCGAGGTTCGCGCCCTTGCCGCCGACGAGCGGGACGTCGGCGCGGCCGAGGTCGTCGAAGCGACGCACGAAGCGCTGCGCGCGGGTGGGCGGCGAGGTGGGCCGTGTCGCCTGGGTCGCCATGGAGTCCTCCCCGGCTGAGGTCGGAGGCGCCCCGGAGCGGGCGCGTCGGGGGCGGGCGTGGCG
>JADGGV010000500.1 GCA_019689775.1 Gemmatimonadota bacterium | reverse complement strand
TACCCGCCCGCAGGCGACCCGCCGTCGCGACCGATCCTGGCCCGGGCCGCGGGGCCGGCCCCCCGGGGTCAGGATGCGCTTCCGCCCTCGAGCGCGCGGAGGCGGGCGTCGGCCTCGGCGGCGGTGGCCTGCATCTCGGCGAGGCGGCGGCGCTGGTCGGCGGTGGGGGGGAAGGCGGAGCCCTGGCGGGCGCCCTGGCCGTTGAAGTCGGCGGCCAGGCCGTAGGCCGCGCGGAGGAGCGGCGTGAGCGTGGCGCGCTGGAGGGCGGCGAGGGCGTCGGCGCGGGCCCGGGCGGCGTCGTCGGTGGCGGCGCGGGTGGCGAGGTTGGCGCGCAGCGCCTCGGCGCGCTGGCGCATGGCGGCGAGGCGCGCCTGGAGCGCGGCGACGTCGAGGAGGAACGCCTCGCGCTCGGCGTGCTGCTCGGGGGTGAGCGCGAGGAGCGGATCGGCGTCGACGCGCACGGTGGTGCGGGCGCTGCCGGCGTCGGTGGTCAGGGTGACGGTGTAGGTGCCGGGCTTCACGAACGGGCCGCGCGGGCCGATGTCGTGCGGCGGGACGGGGAGCGGCTGCGAGCCGTCGGCGCGGGCGTCGTCGCCCCCGAAGAGGGCGATGGCGGGCGGCGGCTCGTGGCGCAGGTCCCACGAGACCCGGTGGACGATGCCGGGTGTGGTGGGGACGTCGAACGTGCGGACGGTGCGGCCGGCGGCGTCGGCGATCGAGATGCGCGCGGTCCGCGTGGGGCGCCCGAGGATGTAGGTGATGAGCGCGCCGTCGGCGGGGTTCGCGCCGGCGTAGAAGTCCTGCCCGCGGTAGGAGAGATCCTCCCAGTAGTGGAAGGCGCGGGCGGGGCGGATCGGGAAGAGGTGGACCGGGTCGGTCGCGGCCTTGGGGTCCCAGTCGGCGAGGAAGGAGGCGTCGTCGAGGATGAAGAGGGAGCGGCCGTGGGTGGCGACGACGAGGTCCTTCTCGCGGGGGTGGACGAGGACGTCGAGGTACTCGGTGGTCGGGAGCGTGCCGAAGCGGGCCCAACGGGAGCCGGCGTAGGGGGAGACGTAGAGGGCGTGCTCCGTGCCGAGGAAGAGGAGGCCGGGCGTCCCGGGATACTCGGCGATGACGCGGACGGGCGCGTCGCCGGGGAGGCCGGCGGCGATGGAGGTCCAGGTCCGGCCGTAGTCGCGGGTGCGGAACGCGTAGGGGCGGAAGTCGCCGGTGCGGTGGCCGTCGAAGGCGACGTAGGCGGCGCCGGGTCCCTCGGCGGAGGCGACGATGCTGCTGACCCAGGTGCCGTCGGGGACGCCCTTGATGTTGGGCGCGACGTTGGTCCAGGTCTTTCCGCCGTCGCGGGAGAGCTGGACGTTGCCGTCGTCGGTGCCGACCCAGAGGACGCGGCCGTCGAGCGGCGACTCGGCGATCGTGGTGATCTCGCTGGACGCGGTCTCGCCATCGTAGCGGGCGAGCCGGATGTCCTTCCCGCGGACGCCCATGAGGACGAGCGTGTCGCGGTCGTAGCCGCGGGTCAGGTCCTGGGTGCGCTCCCAGGTCTTGCCGTGGTCGCGCGAAATGAAGAGCCGATTGCCGCCCAGGTAGACGAGGCCGGGGGTGTGGCGCGAGGCGAGGATCGGCGCCGTCCAGTCGAAGCGGTACTCCGGCTCGCCCCTGGGGGCGGTGGGCTTGAGGGCGAGGATGTCGCCGGTGGCGGCGTCGACGCGGGTGATGGCGCCGTCCTGGCTGCTGCTGTAGATGAAGCGGCCGTCCTTGTCGATGGCCTGGTACATGCCGTCGCCGAAGCCGATCTGGCGCCAGTCGTCGCCGGTGATGCCGAGCCAGTGGCGCGTGGCGCTGGGCCCCATCCACGAGTGGTTGTCCTGCATCCCGCCGTAGATCCAGTAGGGGTCGCGGTCGTCGACGGCGATGTCGTAGAACTGGCCGATGGGCAGGTTCTCGAAGTGGCGGAACGTCTCGCCCATGTCGAACGTCTCGTGCAGCCCGCCGTCGCTCCCCATGAGGAAGTGCTTCGGGTTGGCGGGATCGATCCACATGGCGTGGAAGTCGCCTTTGGTGCCGACGTCGTAGGTGGGGGAGTGGGGCATGCGTCGCCAGGTGGCGCCGCCGTCCTCGCTCCGGTGGAACGTCTCGCTGAGCATGTAGACCCGCTGGTCGTTCGTGGGGTCGACGAAGATGGCGCTGTAGTAGAGGGGCCGCGGGTTCAGCGAGTTCATCTTGCGCCAGGTCTGGCCGGCGTCGTCGCTGCGGTAGAAGCCGCCCTCGGTCGCGTGCTCGATGGTGGCGTAGAGGCGCCGGGGGTTCTGGCGGGAGATGGCGAGGCCGATGCGGCCCTTGTCGCCGGGCGGCAGGCCGCGGTCGAGCCGGGTCCAGTGCGCGCCGCCGTCGGTGGTCTTGTAGATGCCGCTCCCCGGGCCGCCGCCGTTGTACCCCCAGGGCGAGCGGAGGCGCTGGTAGGCGGCGGCGTAGACGGTGTTCGGGTCGACGGGGTCCATGACCATGTCGACGACGCCGGTCAGCGTATCGATGTAGAGGACCTTGCTCCAGTGCTTCCCGCCGTCGGTGGTCTTGTAGACGCCGCGGTCCTCGGAGGCCTTCCAGAGGTTGCCGAGGGCGGCGACCCAGGCGACGTCGGGGTTCCTCGGATCGACGAGGACGCGGCCGATGTGGCGCGACTCCTCGAGGCCGAGGTGGCGCCAGGTCCGCCCGGCGTCGTCGGAGCGGTAGACGCCGTTCCCCCAGGTCGAGCTCTGGCGGTTGTTCTGCTCGCCGGTGCCGGCCCAGACGATGTTCGGGTTGGAGGGCGCGAGCGCGACGTCGCCGAACGCGGAGGTGGCCTGGTGGTCGAAGATCGGCGTCCAGGTGATGCCGCCGTTCGTCGTCTTCCAGAGCCCGCCGCTCGCGCTGGCGACGTAGAGCGTGGCCGGGTCGCCGGGTACGCCCTCGATGTCGTGGATGCGGCCGCCCATGACGGCGGGGCCGATGGAGCGGAACGGCAGCTCGCTCAGCGCGGCGTCGGTCAGGAGCCCCTTCTGGGCGGCGGCCGGCGCGGCAGCGAGGAGCGACGCGAGGGCGAGGAGCGGCGGCAGGGCGCGAATGCGGCGGCGCATCGGACGTCCTCCGGAGGTGTCGGCGAAGACCGGGGGTCGGTAGGTGTTGGGCGAATTTAGGGCGTGGGTGGGGT
>JADGGV010000499.1 GCA_019689775.1 Gemmatimonadota bacterium | reverse complement strand
GGCGCGCCCGGCCCGCCGCCCGCGTCCGCCGTCCGGAACACCACCGCGCCGGCGGCGTCCCGCACCTCGAGCGACTCCAGGTCCCGCGCCAGCTTCGGCCACCGCGCCCGGAGGTCCGCCGCCACCTCCGCCGCGCCGTCGTCCGCCCCCGCCACCAGCCGCCGCACCGACGCGCTCCCCGCCAGCTCCACCACACCCACCTCGAGCGCGGTGAAGCGCGCCTCGATCTGCCGCGCCGCGCGCTCCGCCCCCGCCGCCAGCCGCGCGGCCACGAGCTGATCGATGTCTTTCAGCGACAGCGCGAAATCGATCAACCCGACCGCGAGGATCGGCGCGATGGCGAGCCCGACGAAGAGGAGTAGGACCTTGAGCCGGAGCGACATTCCGTTCCTCAGGGGGGAGGCCGCCGGCCTTTCCGGGTCGGAGGGGCTGGCGGCGAGCCGTGCCGGTCCAGCTTGCGAGGACTGGCCGGGATGCCTCCCGGGCTGCTTCGGATGGGCGCGTGGGGAGAGATACCGCGAGCGCGACACCAGCGCGGGGAATATATGTCGCACCCCGCGGACACGCAACGATCGAAGTGAACGGACCATCCGGCCCGCCGCCGACCACGCCCGGCCCTATGCGGTCCGGCAGGTCGGTCTGTCTGTCCCGCTCCCGCTCTCGCTTAGGCTCCCCCTCCCGAACGCCCGCCGCCGCTCAGCGGAAGGACCGCACCCGCAGCCGGTCCTCCACCAGGCGCACCCCCGGGACCTCGGCCGCGGCCTCGGCCGCGTCGCGCAGGACCCCCGGGTGCGGCACCGCGCCCTCCAGCGTGATGACGCCATCGCGGGCGAGCACGGTGACGTCGTCGGCGACGGGGCCGATCGCGTCGTACAGCGCCAGGTCGACCGCGCGCGCCAGCTCGCGGTCGGCAAGCGCGCGCCGCCACCGCTCCGCCGACTCCGGGCTTCGGCGCGGGTGCGGCCATTCCCAGCGCTCGCGCTCGATCCGTTCACGTGGCAGCTCGGCGCGGCGCCGGCGAAAGCCGGGGCGCGCCGCGTACGGCGCGGAGTACGGCCAGCCGTACGGCACGTACGCCGGCGCCATCGGCTCCCACGCCGCCTCGCGCTCGCGGCGGACGTAGTCGCGGTTGACGAACAGGTTGCGCGGCATGGACGACCTCCTCTGCGACCCGGATGCCGCGCCGAGCGCCGCAGGATCCGTGCGCCGCGTCGCCGTACGGGCGGCGGGAGCGGACGAGCGAGCGAGTGGGGGAGCGGACCAGTGGGCCAATCGGCGAATAGACGAGTAGGCGAGTGCGCGAGTCGTCAGCTGGCCAGCTCGACCACGCGCGCCTCGCGGCCCTCCGCGCCGACGTGGACCAGCGCGCCCGGCTCGACCTCGCGCCGCACGTAGGCGAGGGCGATCGTCTGGCCGAACCGCGGCGAGGCGCATGCGGCGGTGACCGTGCCGACGGGCTTGCCGTCCTCGGGCCGCGTGACCGGCGCGCCCCGCTCCGGCGCCGGCGCGTCGCCGAGGAGCAGCCGGCGGAGGTGGCGGTTCACGTGCCCCCGGTGCAGGATGCGGATGACGACCTCCTGCCCGGTGTAGCACCCCTTCGTCGTGCTGATCGCCCGCTCCTTCAGCCCGGCCTCGAGCGGGAGCACCGTATCGTCCAGCTCGGCGCCCCAGCGCGGGCGTCCGGCCTCGATGCGCAGCACCTCGAGCGTGCCGGCCGAGGCCGGGCGCGCGCCCGCTGCGATCAGCGCCGCGCGCAGCGCCGGCGCCGCCGCGGCCGGGCCGATCAGCTCGTAGCCGCCCGGCTCGGCGGTCTCGAGCGAGCGGACGACGCGCCACACGGCGCCGTCCCACGCGCCTTCGACGCTCTCGCCCTCCGCGGCGTCGCCCGGCGGCGCGGCGCCGAGCACCGCCCGCACGACCTCGGCCGCGCGCGGGCCGTAGATGCCCAGCGCGGCGAGCGGCAGCTCCTCGAAGCGCGCGAACAGCGGCGGCACCGAGCGCTTCAGGTGCTCGCGCACGCCCGGGGCGGCCGCGGCGTCCAGCTCCAGCAGCACCTCCCCCCCGGCGACACGGAACAGCCACGCGTCGCCGATCATCCGCCCCTTCGGCGTCAGGAACGCCGCGTACACGCCGCGCCCCTCCGGCGCTCCGGCCAGGTCGTTCGTGACCAGCCCGTGCAGCATGCGCACCGGGTCCCGCCCGTACGCGCGCAGGAACACCCGCTCCGGACGCGCGACGACGATCGCGTCCGCGCGCGCCGCCGCGTACTCCTCCGGCGCCGCCTCCGCCGCGGCCGACCCGGCCCGCGTCGTCATCTCCTGCTCCTCCATCGTCGTCGCTCCATCAGCGTCGCGCTGCCTCGGGCGCCTCGTCGCGGAGCGCGTGCGCGGTGTCGGCCGGCGGGTCGCCCTCGTGCTCCTCGTGGTACACCATCTCGAGGTTCACGTCCCACAGGTTGCTCTTGTCGGTCCGCCCGCTCACGATGTTGTCGACCGCCAGCATCGCCGTCAGCATGCTGTGGTCCTGGTTGTTGTAGCGGTGCATCCCGTTGCGGCCGACCAGGAACAGGTTCGGGATCCCCTCCGCCCAGCGCCGCACCACGTCCAGCCGGTCGTACGTGCCGAGATACGCCGGGTACGCCTTCGGCATCCGCAGCGCGCACCCGTCCAGCACGTCCTCCTCCCGGATGAAGCCGATCCGGACCATCTCCTGGATCCCCAGACGGACCAGCTCCTCGTCCGTCCAGCGCCACATCCCGTCCCCCTCGTTCAGGAAGTACTCGAGCCCGATCCAGACCGTCCGCTCCGGGTCCGCCACCATGTACGGGCTCCAGTTATTGAAGATCTGCACCCGCCCGACCTTCACGTCGCCTTCCTGGATGTAGATCCAGTTGTCCGGCAACCGCTCGGCCGGCCTCTCGCCCCGCACCCGCACGTGCAGCCGCCGCAGCAACAGCCCCACCGTCAGGAAGTCCCGGTAGACCAGCCCCTCCGCCACCTCCCTCACCTCCGCCGGCGCCTCGGGACGCACCGCCGCCACCAGGTCGCGCACCGGCATCGTGCTGATGAAGTAGTCGCACGCGAGCGTCTCCTCCGCCCCCGTCGCCGCGCAGCGCGCCCGCACGCGCACCACCCGATCCCCCTCCAGCTCCAGCCCGACCACCTTCCAGCCGAGCCGCACCTCCCCGCCC
>JADGGV010000498.1 GCA_019689775.1 Gemmatimonadota bacterium | reverse complement strand
TTCTCCCCCCCGCTCCCGCCGCACGCCGAGCAGCGCTCGGCCACCTGGAGCTTGAGCGTGCGGTGCACGCCCGTGGCGACCTCCTCGAGCGTCATCGGCAGCCGGACCCGGAGGTCCGCGCCGCGCCGGCTCGTGCGGCCGCCGCGCCGACCCGTCGCGCCCGCGAACAGGTCGTCGAGGCCGAAGCCGCCGAAGTCCCGCATGAAGATCTCGAGCGCGTCCGAGAAGTTGAAGCCGCCGTAGCCCGCGCCGGCGCCCATCCCGCCCTTGACACCGGCGTGACCGTACCGGTCGTACGCCGCGCGCTTCTCCGGGTCGCGCAGGACCTCGTACGCCTCCGTCACCTCCTTGAACCGCTCCTCGAACTCCCGCGAGCCGTTGTTCCGATCGGGGTGGTACTGGAGCGCGAGCTTCCGGTACGCCTTCTTGATGGTCTCCCCGTCCGCGTCGCGGGCGACGCCGAGGATCTCGTAGTAGTCTCGCATGATTTCCCTTCGTCAAACCCGATCGCCCGCGCAATCCTCGCGCCGCGCGGGTGGGTCCACCTTCCGCTGCGTCGGTGGGGTCTAGCGGGCCGGCGCGTCGTCCGAGAGCAGCCGCGAGAGCAACGCGCTCGCGCTCTCGACGATCGCGGTCACACGCGCGTAGGGCATGCGGGTCGGACCGATCACGCCGAGCACGCCCGTGAGCTTGCCGGCGCGATACTCCGAGGTCACCAGCGTGAAGGCCGTCAGCTCCGGGAGCTGATGCTCCGCGCCGATGGTGATCGAGGTCGGGACGGACGTGTTGACCCGCTTGGCGAGCACCCCCGCCAACAGGTCCCGGTTCTCCGTCAGCTCGATGAGGCTCTTCAGACGGCTCTCCGAGGCGAACTCCGGCTGCGCGGCAAGCACGCTCGCCGGGCCGAGATGGACCACGTCCCCCGTGATCTCGCGCGTCTCGAACAGCTCGTCGGCCGACTGGAGGAAGACGTTCAGCAGCTCGCCCGCGCTGGCGTCGATCGGCGGCGTCGGCTCGCGGAGCCGTTCGGGCAGCGTCTCGCGGATCTCCCGCAGCGTCCGCCCCGCCAGCCGCTCGTTCAGGATCGCCGTCACGGGGGGGAGCGCCTCCGGCGGCACCGTGGTGCGCACGTCCACGTAGACGGTGCGCACCACGCCGCCGCTGAGGTGGAGCACGACCAGCACCTTCTCCGCGCTCAGCGAGATCAGCTCCAGCCGCTGGAGCGTCGCGTCGTCCAGGCGCGGCACGCTCGCCAACCCGAGCTCGCCGGTCAGTAGCCCGAGGGCCTGCGCCGTCTGCCGGAGCAGCCGCGCCAGCGGCCCGGTCGACTCCGCCTCCCCCAGCTCCCGCCGCAGCCGCCGCTGCTCCGGGCCGCTCAACCGCGGCGTCGGCATCAGCGAGTCGACATAGAAGCGATACGCCCGGTCCGTCGGGATGCGCCCGGCCGACGTGTGCGGATGGTAGAGGTAGCCCTTCTCCTCGAGATCCGCCATCGTGTTCCGCACGGTCGCCGCCGACACACCGAGCCCGCACCGCCGCGCGATGTGGCGGCTGCCAGCGGGCTCCGCGGTCTCGACGTACGCGCGGATGACCGCCTCGAGAACCTTCCCTTCCCGCTCGGACAGCGCTGCTTCGCTCATTCCCTCGAATGCGTTACCGTGGTCCTGCAATCTTCCCCGCGCCCCGCGGTCCCGTCAAGCGGCCCGCGCATCGAGCTCTACGGCCAGCCGGTCGAGCAAGAGCCAGCCGTTCGGCGTGAGGCGGACGCGGCCGCCGCCCACCTCGGCCCACCCTTCCACGACCCACCGCTCCGTCAGCCGCCGCTGTGCCCCGTTCAGCCCCTCGAGCGCGAGCCCCGCCGACGTCCGCAGCCCCAGCCAGATTGACTCCAGCCGCGCCGCCGCCGCGTCGATCCGCTCCTCGCCCGCGCGCGGCAGGCGCCCTTCGTCCAGCGAGCGACGATACGCCAGCCAATCGCGCTCGTTCCAGCGCCGCACCGGCGGCAGGAACGAGTGCGCGCCGGGGCCGAGGCCGACGTAGGCCGCGCCCGTCCAGTACGCGCCGTTGTGCGCCGATTGGCGGCCCCGCAGCGCGAAGTTCGAGACCTCGTAGTGCTCGAACCCCGCACCTCGCATCCGCTCCACGGCGAGCAGGTACTCGGCGGCGTAGGCGTCCTCGTCGACCATTCGCTCCCGCCCCTCGGCCACCCAGCGGCCGAGCGGCGTCCCGGCCTCCGCCGTGAGCCCGTAGAGCGAGACATGCGTCGGCTCGAGCGCCAGGGCGCGGCTCAGGTCCGCGTCCCAGTCCCGGCCCAGCCGCGCCGGCAGGCCGAAGATCAGGTCGATGCTGATGTTGTCGACGCCGGCCGCCCGGCACGCGGCTACCGCCCGCGCCGGCCCGTCCGCGCCGTGCAGGCGCCCCATCCAGCGCAGCGTCGGCTCGTGGAACGTCTGCGCGCCGAGCGAGATCCGGTTGACGCCGGCGGCGCGCCAGTCCGCGGCCAGCGCGGGCGTCAGCGTCTCCGGGTTCGCCTCGGCCGTCCACTCGACCGTGGCATCGTCCCAGCGCGCGTGGCGCTCCAGCCGCTCGCGCAGCCGCCGCATGGCGCCGAGCCCGAGGAGCGAGGGCGTGCCCCCGCCGATGTAGAGCGTCCGCAGCTCGAGCGGCGCGGTCCACCCCTCCGCCTCGGCCAGCAGCGTCAGCTCTGCATCGATCGCGTCTAGCCACGCGGCGATCGGCGGCTCGCGGGTCGCCGTGACCGCGAAATCGCAGTAGCTACAGCGCCGCAGGCAAAACGGCACGTGGACGTACAGGTGCGCCGGTGGCATCCGGAGTTCGCCCGAGCCCTTTCGCGTACGCTCCCGCTCCCGAATGGCCGGGAGCGGGAGCGTACGCGGGAGCGGGAACGACCAACCGACCTGCCGCACCGGCCATCACGAGGCATACTACCCCCGGGGGGTCCCGGCGTTGCGGCGCGGCGACGCCGGCGCGCGGCCTCCGGCGCGGCCTCAGGGAAGGACGAACCGCGCACCCGGGAGCCGGCGCGCGCGGCCCGCCAGCTCCAGCTCGAGGAGCGCCGGCGCGGCCGCGGCGGCGTCGATGCCGGCGAGCCGGGCCAGCTCGTCCGCGTGCAGCGGCTCGTAACAGAGATGCGGCAGGATCGCGGCCGCCGCCGGATCGAGGGGATCGGGGGGCGCGGGGGG
>JADGGV010000497.1 GCA_019689775.1 Gemmatimonadota bacterium | reverse complement strand
CGATCTTCCCGCCCGGCCCCCACGTCCCCGCGACCCGGCTTCCGGCATGCGCGCAGCTTCCCTGAGCCTCCTGCTTCTCCTGGCCGTGGCGGCGTGCGGCGGCGAGCGCGCCTACCGCGTCGGCGTGGCGGCGGGTCCGCTCGTCTACGACGCGGCGGACCTCGCCACCAAGGAGGTCAACGCCACCGGCCGGATCGACGGCCGGCCGCTCCGGCTCACGAAGGGGGACACGCTCGACAAGAGCACGGGCGCGGAGCGCGCGGCGAGGCTGGCGCGGGGCTTCGCGGCGGACACGGCGGTGCGGGCGGTCGTGCAGAAGACCGACGCCGAGGGGCTGGAGGCGGCGGCGCGGATCTACGAGAGCGGCGCGCTCCCGGCGCTCGTGCTCGGCCCGGCGCTCGCGCCGTCGGGACGCTGGGTGTTCCACCTGCTCCCGCGCGCCGAGGACGAGGCCGAGTTGCTCGCCACGCAGGCGCGCCGCATCTGGGCGCCGAAGCGCGCGGTGATCGTCCATTCGCCCGACCTGTACGGCCGGCGCATGGCGGCGCTCGTGCGCGAGCGCATCGGCGATGTCGAGGTGCCGCTCGACACGGCCTACCCCGCGGGCGCCGACACCGCCGGGCTCGGCGCGCTCGCGAAGCGGATCGCCGACGCGAAGCCGAATGTGGTCTTCTGGCTCGGAGACTCCCGGCCGCTCGGCGAGATCTTCGCGCAGCTCCGGAACGACATCCCCGACCTGCGCGTGCTCGGCAGCGATGCGGTCGAGGCGGCTCGCGTCCACACGAACGACGGGTGCAACTTCTGCGGGCTGGTCTTCGCCCGCGCCGTGGATCCCGCCGCCGACACCGCGAAGTACGCGAACTTCCAGTACCGCTTCACCGTCTGGATGGGGCGCCCGACCACCAGCGACGCGGTGCTCGCCTACGACGCCGTCGGCCTGCTCGCGCAGGCGCTGCGCGCCGGCGCGCGCAGCCGCGAGCAGCTCCGCGAGTATCTCATGTCGCTCGGGCGGAGCCGCCCGGCGTATCCGGGGTACGGCGGGCCGATCGCCTTCGACTCGGCCGGCGTCGCCACGCGGAAGCTTCAGCTCGCGGAGGTGACGGGGCAGGGGATCGTTCCCGTGCCGGCGCCGCCCGTGGCCGCGAAGTAGCGCCTAGAGGCTCCGGAGCAGGTCGTCGATCGCCTTCGCCGCGGCGTCCTGCGCCCGCCCGTGTAGCAGGTTGTCGAGCATCTCCCAGACATCCACCTCGACCTCGTCGAGGTGGCGTCGGTCCCGCACGCTGCGCACGACGTTGCCGATCGGCAGGAGCGCCAGGCGCGGCTCCCCGTCGTCCGCGCCGGCGCCGTCCAGCTCCATCGGCGGCGGCGGAACGCTGGCCTTCCACGGCTCGTCCGGTTCCTCGTCCTCGTCGTCGCCCGGCTCCATCGGCAGCACGAGGCAGACGCGGCCGTCGATGTTGCCCGCCTCGTCCTCCGTGGCGGCCAGCGCGATCGACACCGGCGTGCGCAGCAGCATCCGGATCGCGTCCACGGCCTCGGGCGCGACCGCGCCCCGGGCGATCAGATGGTCGTTCACGTAGTATCCCAGCGCCACGACGCCATCGGGCAGTGTGTCGTGCTCGATGGTGCGAGCCTCCAGCAGGAGCGGCTCGGGGTGCGTCACGACGACGAGTTGGTCCACGCGTTCCTCGGGTTGACGGAGTACCGGATCTAGCCCCACTGCGGCCAACTTGTTCCGCGCCCGGGTACGACGCAAGCGCGGCGCTCCGGCCCCGGAGCCGCGCGGTGCCGCACCGCTGGCCCGCGGAGCCGGCGCGCTGCATATTGCACCGGATCATACCGTATAACCCGGAGTCGATCGAGATGAAGGTCAGGACCTTTCCGCTGCTCGTCGTCGCTCTTTGCCCCCTCGTCGCTCCGGCCGCGCTGCGGGCGCAGGACGGGTGGCCCGCCCCCGATCCGAAGCTGCTCGCCCGCGCGACCCAGCTTCTCTCGCAGGTCCCGGTCATCGACGGCCACAACGACCTCCCCTCGGAGGTCCTCGAGAAGTTCGGCGGCGACCCCTACGCGGCCACGCTCGACCAGGGCCAGCCGAAGCTCCAGACCGACCTGCCGCGCCTGCGGCAAGGCCACGTCGGCGCGCAGTTCTGGTCGGCGTACGTCGAGAACGACTCGATCCCCGTCCACGCCGCGCTCCGTCAGGCGCTGCGCGAGATCGACATGGCGCGCCGCATCGTGGAGGCCTACCCGCAGGCGCTCGAGCTCGCGCGCAGCGCCGCCGACATCGAGCGCATCGAGAAGCAGGGCAAGACCGCCTCGCTCATCGGCGTCGAGGGCGGCCACGGCATCGAGAACTCGCTCGCCGCGCTGCGCATGTTCTACGAGCTCGGCGTCCGCTACATGACGCTGACGCACAACACGACGCTCACCTGGGCCGACGCCGCCCTCGACTACCCGCGCCACCACGGGCTGACCCCCTTCGGCGAGGAGGTCGTCCGCGAGATGAACCGGCTCGGCATGTTCGTCGATATCTCGCACGTCAGCGCCGACGTCATGCGCGACGTGCTCCGCGTCAGCGAGGCGCCCGTCATCTTCTCGCACTCCTCCGCGCGCGCCATCGTCGACCACCCGCGCAACGTCCCCGACGACGTGCTGCGCATGCTGCCGAAGAACGGCGGCGTCGTCATGGTCAACTTCTGCCCCTGCTTCACCGCGAAGGGGATCGACCGCTGGTCGGCGCAGCGCGACTCCGTCGTCGCCACCGCCAAGGCCTCGGCGCCGAACCGCGAGGCCGCCATGGCGCTGGTCCGGGCGTGGATGCGCGAGCACCCGGCGCCCAAGTCCTCCGTCGCCGCCATCGCCGACCACATCGACCACATCCGCCAGGTCGCCGGCATCGACCACATCGGGATCGGCTCCGATTTCGACGGCATCGGCGGCGATTACCCGCTCGGCCTCAAGGACGTCTCGACCTACCCGGTGCTCTTCGCGGAGCTGCTGCGCCGGGGATACAGCGACGAGGATGTGAAGAAGATCGCGGGGCTCAACCTGCTCCGCGCCATGAAGCAGATGGAGGCGACGGCGGCGCGGCTCCAGCGCGAGCGGCGGCCGTCGCTCGCGGACCGGACGCCGCAGGCCACCGCGACGAACTGAGCGCTGCGGGTCCGCCCCCCGCCGCCCCCCCCGCCGGAAACCCCCCCCCCCCCGGG
>JADGGV010000496.1 GCA_019689775.1 Gemmatimonadota bacterium | reverse complement strand
GGGTGCGGGCGCCATCGGGGGGGCGGCGACGTCGACGGCAGCGGCGGTGCAGGAACGGGCGGCCACGCCCGGCCAGATCCTGTCGCTGCTCGAGCACTTCGAGTTCACGGTCGGCATGCGGCTGCACTTCCTGATCTTCTCCGCGCTCGCCGGCGTGCCGCTGGTCGGCCTGCCGTACGCGCCGAAGGTGACCGGCTTCCTGGAGGAGCCCGGGCTGGAGACGCCCGCGCTGACGCACGTGAGCGCGGGACAGCTCATCGCGCGGATCGACCGCGCGTGGGACCGGCGCCAGGAGATCCGCGCCCGCATCCGCAGCGTGCTCCCGGCGTTGCGCGAGCGCGCCCGCCGGAACAACGAGATCGCCGTGTCGCTGCTCACGCGCGGCCGCCCGGGCGAGCGGCGCGAGGCGGCGGACCCGCCCGGCGGGGCGTAGCGGCGTGCCCCCGATGCGCGAGCGGCGCACGGAGGTCCTGGTCGTCGGCAACGGGCTGGGCGGCGTCGCCGGCGCGATCGCGGCGCTCCGTCTGCGCCGGCGCGTCATCCTCACCGAGTAGACCGACTGGATCGGCGGGCAGCTCACGGCGCAGGCCGTCCCGCCCGACGAGCACCCGTGGATCGAGGGCGTCGGCTGCACCGCGACCTACCGTCGGCTCCGCAACGCGATCCGCGACTTCTACCGGCGCAACTACCCGCTCCTCCCGGGGCCCCGGTTCGACGTGCACCTGAACCCCGGCCAGGGGCGGGTGAGCCGGCTCTGCCACGAGCCGCGCGTCGCGCTCGCGGCGCTGCACGAGATGCTCGCCCCGTTCCAGGCGAGCGCCCAGCTCCACATCATGCCGCGGTGCCGCCCGGTCGGCGCCGACGTGGAGGGGGACCGCGTCCGGGCCGTGATCGTGCGCGACGACGAGGACGGCGAGGAGGTCGCGATCGCCGCGCCGTACATCCTGGACGCCACCGAGCTGGGCGACGTGCTCCCGCTCGCGGGCGTCGAGCATGTCACGGGCGCCGAGAGCCAGCGCGAGACCGGCGAGCCGCACGCGCTGCCGGGGGAGCCGGACCCTCTCGACCAGCAGGCGGTGACGGCGTGCCTCGCGCTCGACTACCTCCCGGGCGAGGACCACACGATCGAGCGGCCGGCCGACTAGGACTTCGGGCGGAGCTACCGCGCGAGCTTCTGGCCCGGCCCTCAGCTCGCGTGGGAGTTCACCGACCCGGTCACGCTCGAGCGCCGCCGGGAGGCGATCTTCGAGGAGCCGGGCTCGGGCGCGGAGGGACTCTGGACGTTCCGGCGCATCTTCTACCGCGGCCACTATCCGCCCGGCCGGTTCGCAAGCGACATCACGCTCGTGAACTGGCCGCAGAACGACTACTGGCTCGGCCCGCTGGTCGGGGTCTCCGAGGAGGAACGGCAGCGCCACGAACGCGGCGCCCGGCAGCTCAGCCTCGCCTTCCTGTACTGGATGCAGACCGAGGCGCCGCGCCTCGACGGCGGCATCGGCTACCGCGGGCTGCGCCTGCGGCGCGACGTCGTCGGCACGCACGACGGGCTCGCGAAGCACATCTACGTGCGCGAGAGCCGTCGCATCCACGGCGAGTTCACCGTGCTCGAGCAGCACATCGGCGTGGAGGCGCGCGCCGGCATCGAGGGCGCCGAGCCGTTCTTCGACAGCGTCGGCATCGGCAGCTACCGCCTCGACCTGCATCCGACGACGGGCCAGCGCACCTACGTCGACATCGGAAGCTGGCCGTTCCAGATCCCGCTCGGCGCGCTCATCCCGATCCGCGTCGAGAACCTCCTCGCCGCGGGGAAGAACCTGAGCGTCACCCACATCACGAACGGCTGCTGCCGGATGCACCGGTCGAGTGGAACGTCGGCGAGGCGGCCGGCGCGCTCGCCGCGTACTGCCTGCGCGAGCGCGCGACGCCGCGGCAGGTCCGCAACACGCCGGGCCGGCTGGCGGACTTCCAGCGGCTGCTGAGCGAGGAGCTGGGCGTGGAGCTGGCGTGGCCGAACCCCCGGGCGACGGCGCGGTGAGAGGGGTGGCGGCGCGCCGGGCGGCGTCGATGGCGGCGGGGCGCGGCGGCGGGCTCGAGGAACGACTACGCACCATAGGGCGCCGCGCCCGATGCCGCGGAAGCGCTCTGCTTCTCACCTTTCGGATCGAATATAGTCAGCCCGAAAGAGGAGAAGCACATGAACACAGTTCCGCCGACGGTTCGCCGTCTCCTGCTCGCGGTCGGGTGCGGCATCGTTGTCGGCGCGCTCGCCGGCTGCGCGGACACGCCCACCACGCCGAAATACCCCCTTCAGAAGGGAGCGGGCGAAACGTGCGTCGTGATCGACGGACAGGTGCTGTGCACCGGGTGAGGTGAGCGCTCACCGTGCGACCGGTCCGGGCGGTCCGCCGGGACCGGCGCGATCGCGGAGCGGAGGCCAGCGAACCGTCGGCTCTTCGCGAAGACGGAGCGCCTGGCCGGGTTCACGGCAATGTAACGTCGGAGCAGCGACGCAGCCGCCTCGGGCTGCGACATGAGCGCGCGGGCGGACGCCTCGAGGAGGAGCAACTCGGAATCACCGGGGCTCCTCGCCCGAGCGCGCGCGATGACGGCTTCGGCGCTGTCGCGGCATCCGGCCCGGGCGAGGACGTTCGCGGCGAGCATCTCGAGGCGGGCACGAATGGGCACGGCGAGCGCCGGGCTCGTGGCGACCCGGTCAAACGCGGTCCACGCGTCGCGCACGCTCGGCGAGCCCCCTCCGCTCCACGCCAGCAGCCGCGGTTGGCATTCCGCGCCGACCCACTCGGCCGGGAAGCGCTCGACGAGCGTGTCGCACCACCGACTCGCCACGGAATCGGCGCCGATCTCGTAGGCGGTGAGGGCCAGGCGGAACAACACGTCCCGGGGATGCTCCACGTAGGAATCGGCCTCGTACGCGCGCTCCGCCGCCCAGTACGCTTCCGCGAACTCACCGCGCGCCTCCAACGCCGCGGCGAGCGGGTCCCACGCTTCCGCCCGGGCGGGGTCGGCGCGCACGGCCGCTCGGAGCCGCGCCTCGGCATCTCGGAGCCGGCTCTGGGAGTGCTCGCGATCCCCCGTCTCAAGCTGCCAGGCCCGTGGAGTGAACCCCTGGAGCTGGACAGGCCGGGTGCGCAGGACTGACCTTCGTGGGGAGGAGCAACGGAGGAGAGCATGGCTGCACGACGGCACCGGCGC
>JADGGV010000026.1 GCA_019689775.1 Gemmatimonadota bacterium | reverse complement strand
CCGACCGTGGCGCTCCGCTTCTTCAACGTCTTCGGCTCGCGCCAGGCGCTCTCGAACCCGTACACGGGCGTGGCGGCGATCTTCATGGCGCGGCTGAAGAACGGCCATCGGCCGCTGGTCTTCGAGGATGGCCGCCAGACGCGCGACTTCGTGCACGTCGCGGACGTCGCGGAGGCGGTCGTGCGGGCGGCGGAGGGGGCGGGCGACGCCGGCGCCGCCTACAACGTGTGCACGGGCCGGCCAGTCACGATCGCCGAGGTCGCCCTGACGCTGGCCGAGCGGCTCGGCGTGGACCTGGCGCCCCAGACCGTCGGCAAGTACCGCGCGGGGGACATCCGCCACTGCGTGGGCGATCCGACCCTGGCGCGCGAGCGTCTCGGCTTCCAGGCGCGCGTCGGCTTCGCCGAGGGGATCGACGAGCTGCTCGCGTGGTCCGACCGGCAGGACGCCCTCGACCGCGTCGACGCCAGCCTGGCGCAGCTCGAGCGGCTCGGTCTCGTCCGCTGAGGCGGCCCCGGTGCGGGGACGCGGCGGGCCGGTTCGGGGTTTCCCGGGCCGGCCCGCAGATGTTTCCGGCGCCGGTTTGCCCGGCCGACCGGGCGTCGCTAACTTCCTCGTCGACAACGACTGGCGGTCGGGCGTCCCGATGGCGGGTCCGGCCCGCCGATCAGGAGCCCCGCCATCGGTTCGCGCCGGCCCGCTGCCGCATGCCCGTCCCGTTCCTCGACCTCACCGCCCAGTATCGCTCCATCCGCGCCGAGCTCGACGCCGCCATGGCCCGGGTCGTCGAATCGCAGCGCTTCATCCTCGGGCCCGAGGTCGAGCGCTTCGAGGCCGAGTGCGCCGCGTACCTCGGCGCGCGACACGCCATCGGGTGCGCCAACGGCACCGACGCCATCCTCCTCGCGCTCAAGGCGCTGCGCCTCCAGCTGGGCGACGAGGTGATCGTCCCCGCATTCACCTTCTTCGCGACCGCCGGCGCCGTCTGGAACGCGGGCCTGCGTCCGATCTTCGCCGACGTCGATCCGCGGACGTTCAACGTGACGGCGGAGACCGTCCGCGCCGTGCTGAGCGATCGCACCCGCGCGATCGTCGTGGTGCACCTCTTCGGCCAGATGGCCGACATGCCGCCGATCCTCGCGCTTGCCCGCGACCGCGGGCTCGCCGTCGTCGAGGACGCGGCGCAGGCGTTCGGCGCGCGGCAGGAGATCGACGGCGAGTGGCGCGCCGCCGGTACGCTCGGCGACGTCGGCACGTTCAGCTTCTTCCCGACGAAGAACCTCGGCGGCTTCGGCGACGGCGGGCTCCTCACCACCGGCGACGACGAGCTCGCCGACCGGCTCCGCAAGCTCCGCGTCCACGGCGGCCGGCAGATGTATCACCACGAGATGGTCGGGACGAACTCCCGGCTGGATGCGCTCCAGGCCGCGGTACTCTCGGCCAAGCTGCCGCACCTCGATGGGTGGGCCGAGGCCCGCCGCCGCAACGCCGGCGCATACGACGAGCGCCTTGCCGGCGTGCCCGGCGTGACCACGCCGACCGCGCTCCCTCGGAACCACCACGTCTACAACCAGTACACCATCCGCACCGAGCGGCGCGACGAACTGAAGCGTCGCCTCGACGACTGCGGCATCGGCAACGCGATCTACTACCCGGTGCCGCTGCACCTTCAAGAATGCTTCGCGCCACTCGGCTACCGCGCCGGCGATCTCCCGGTCAGCGAGCGGGCCGCGCGCGAGGTGCTCAGCCTCCCGGTGTACCCGGAGCTGAGCGGCGCGCAACTCGACGAGGTGGCGAGCGAGATCGCCGCGTTCCACGGCGCGCCGGCGTTCGCCGGCGGCGCCTGAGCGACCTCGGCGCCCGCCGGCGTTCCACAGTCCTGGTACTAACCTTGCGCCGCGCCGCGGCCTCGAACGTGCTCACGACATGCGCGCGAAAAACGGACATCCATGGGGTGGGTCGATGAACGTTGCCGTCATCGGCACGGGATACGTCGGGCTGGTCGTCGGTGCCGGGCTGGCCGAGACCGGCAACGACGTGATCTGCGCGGACATTGACGAGGCCAAGATCGCGCGGCTCCAAAAGGGTGAGATCCCGATCTACGAGCCGGGGCTCGATCGGCTCGTGGAGCGCAACCTCGCCGAGGGCCGCCTCCACTTCACGACCGACGTCGGCATGGCCGTGCGCGAGTCCGACGTCATCTTCATCGCGGTCGGCACGCCGCCCGGCGAGGACGGCAGCGCCGACCTGAAGCACGTGCTGCGCGTCGCCGAGACGATCGGCGAGAACATGAACGGCGAGAAGATCGTCATCACGAAGAGCACGGTGCCGGTTGGGACCGCGGCCAAGGTCCGCGCGGCGATTGAGGCCCGCACCCGGCACCGCGTCCACGTCTGCTCGAACCCGGAGTTCCTCAAGGAGGGCGCCGCGGTCGACGACTTCATGAAGCCCGACCGCGTCGTCGTCGGCGTCGACTCCGACTACGCCAAGCAGGTACTGGAGGAGCTGTTCGCGCCGTTCGTGCGCACGGGCAATCCGGTGCTGTTCATGGACATCGCGTCCGCGGAGATCACCAAGTACGCCGCGAACGCGATGCTCGCCACGCGCATCTCCTTCATGAACATGATCGCGCGGCTCTGTGAGGAGGTCGGCGCCGACGTCAACCTCGTGCGCAAGGGGATCGGCACCGACGAGCGCATCGGCCCGGCGTTCCTCTTCGCCGGCGCCGGCTACGGCGGGAGCTGCTTCCCGAAGGACGTGAAGGCGCTCGTGCGCACGATGCATGAGCACGGCGTCGACCCCTCGATCCTCGAGGCGGTCGAGCAGGTCAACGAGGAGCAGAAGCGCGTGCTCCTGCGCGCCGTGCTCAACCGCTTCGGCCCGTCGCTCGAGGGCCGCACGATCGCTGTTTGGGGGCTGTCGTTCAAGCCGGAAACCGACGACATGCGCGAGGCGCCCTCGCTCGTCGTCGTGGAAGGATTGCTCGCCGCCGGCGCGCGCGTGCGCGTCCACGATCCCCAGGCCATGCGCGTCGCCCGCGAGCACTTCGGCGACCGCGTGATCTACGCCGCCAGCAACTACGATGCGCTCGACGGCGCCGACGCGCTCGTCATCATGACCGAGTGGCAGCCGTACCGCCGCCCCGACCTGGAGCGCATGAAGGTGCTGCTGCGCCAGCCCATCATCTTCGACGGCCGCAACCTCTTCGAGCCCGCGCGCATGAGCGAGGCCGGCTTCGAGTACACCAGCATCGGCCGTCGCCCCGTCACGCCGCGCACGGCGGTGCCGGCCGAGTAGCCAGGGTCCGCCCGGCGGCGCGCGCGCCTCACAGCGCGCGGGCCACCGCGCCCTGCTCCTCCACCAGCTTGCGGAAGTAGGGGATCGTCCGCCGCAGCCCGTCCGCGAGCGAGACCTGCGGCTCCCACCCCAGCTCCTCGCGCGCCCGCGTGATGTCCGGCCGCCGCACCTTCGGGTCGTCCGTCGGCAGCGGCCGGAACTCGATCGACGATGTGCTCCCCGTCGCCTCGATCACGAGCTGCGCCAGCTCGACCATCGTGAACTCCGCCGGGTTGCCGATGTTGACGGGCCCCTGCGCGTCCGACATGAACAGGCGGTAGATCCCCTCAACCTCGTCGCTGACATAGCAGAACGAGCGCGTCTGCGAGCCGTCGCCGTAGACCGTGAGCGGCTCCCCGCGCAGCGCCTGCACGATGAAGTTCGAGACGACCCGGCCGTCGTAGGGCCGCATCCGCGGGCCGTACGTGTTGAAGATCCGCACGATGCGCACGTCCACGCCGTGGTAGCGGTGATACGCCATCGTCATCGCCTCGGCGAAGCGCTTCGCCTCGTCGTAGACGCCGCGCGGGCCGATCGGGTTGACGTGCCCCCAGTAGGATTCCGGCTGCGGGTGCACCTGCGGGTCGCCGTAGACCTCGGACGTCGACGCGAGCAGGTAGCGCGCGCCCTTCTTCTTCGCGAGCCCCAGCGTCTTGTGCGTCCCGAGGCTCCCCACCTTCAGCGTCTGGATCGGGAACTCCAGGTAGTCGACCGGGCTCGCCGGGCTGGCGAAGTGCAGCACCCCGTCGAGCGGGCCCTCGACGTAGATGTAGTTCGTGACGTCGTGCTCGATGAACCGGAAGCGCGGCTCCCCGATCAGGTGCGCGAGGTTGTCGGGGCTTCCCGTCAGGAAGTTGTCCATGCCCACGACCTCGTGGCCGTCCGCCAGGAAGCGGTCGCAGAGGTGTGAGCCGAGGAACCCGGCGGCGCCGGTGATCAGTACGCGCATGGGAGCTCGTCTTGTCTCGTTTCGTGCATAGGGACGCGGCGTCCGGCGCCGCGCGTTCTCGCCACCCTCGTACCCCGCCTCGATCCGCCCGTCCCGCCGCCCCGGACCGTCAGGTTCCGTTCAGCCATTCGACGAATCGCGGGATTCCGTCCTCGATCGGCGTCGTCGGTTGATACCCGAGCAGTCGGCGCGCCTTCGAGATGTCCGCGACCGTGCGCCGGACATCCCCCGGCTGGAGCGGCCGCGCTTCGATCCGTGGCGCCACGCCGAGCGCGGCGGCGATCAGCTCGATCAGCCGCCGCACCGAGGTCGTGCGGCTCTCGCCCAGGTTGATGATCTCGAACTCGCCCGGAACCTCACGCGTCCGGTCCACCGCCGCGACCACCCCTTGCAGGATATCGTCGATCCAGGTGAAGTCCCGCTCCATCGAGCCGTCGCCGAACATCGGCACCGGCTCGCCGCGCCGGATCAGCGTCGCGAATTTGCGGATCGCCAGGTCCGGGCGCTGCCGCGGGCCGTAGACCGTGAAGAAGCGTAGCGCGATGATCCCCGTGCCGAACAGGTGGTGGTGCGTGTGGCACTGGAGCTCGTTCGCGCGCTTCGTCGCCGCGTACGGCGAGATCGGCCGGTCCGCCGGCTCGTCCTCGCGGAACGGCGCCGCCGCGCTGTCGCCGTAGACCGAGGACGACGAGCCGAAGACGAAGCGCCGGATCCCGCGCCGCCGCGCCAGCTCCAACATCGCCTGCGTGCCGGTCAGGTTCGCGCGCGCGTACCCCATCGGGTCCTCGATCGACGGGCGCACGCCCGCCTTCGCGGCCAGGTGGACGACGACGTCGAATTCCGCGCGGCCGAGCGCCGCCTCCACGGCGTCCAGCTCCGCGCAATCGGCCTCCACCAACCGGAACGCCGGGTGCCGGAGCGCCGCCGCGACGTTGCGCCGCTTCTCCTCGACGTCGTAGAACGGATCGAAGTTGTCGATCCCCGTGACCTCGTCGCCGCGCGCGAGGAGCCGCTCGCAGAGATGGCTTCCGATGAAGCCGGCCGCGCCCGTCACGAGCACTCGCTCCCCCGACGTCGCCACTTCCGATCCTCCTTCCAGGGACACACCGCACCGGCCGTCGGTCGGCCCGGCGGGACCACGAATCTACGCGTCGACCCGCACGCGAGGAAACGGCGTCGCGCCGGGCCCGCTCGGTGGCGGCCGTCGCGGTCGCGCCCTTATCTTTACGGGATGGACCTGCACCTCGAGCAGCTCATCGCCCGCGGCCGCCTGGCGTTCCAGGCGCGCGACTACGAGGCGGCGCTCCGGGATTTCCGCGCCGTGCTCGACGCGCACCCGACGTTCGCCGACATCCGCCAGCTCGTCGGGGCGTGCCTGAGCCTGCTCGGTCAGCCCGAGGCCGCGCTCGAGGAGTTCGACCGCGCCATCGCCGTCAACTCGGACTACGTTGAGGCCCACCTCGGCCGCGCCATCACGCTCAACGAGTTGGGCCGCGAGGCGGAGGCCGCCGCCGCGTTCGAGGCCGCGTGGCGCGCCGACCGACGCGACGGCGGACCGTTTCCCGCCACCGTAGCCGCCGTGATCGCGAACGCCCACGCCGACGTCGGCGACCTCTACCTCGAGGCCGGCGCCCCCGAGGAGGCCGCCGAGCAGTACCGCGCGGCGCTCCGCCTCCGCCCGGGCTTCGCCGACATCCGCGACCGCCTGGCGCGCGCCCTCCTGCTTCTCGGCCGCCTGGACGAGGCGGAGGCGGAACTGCGCGCCGCGCTCGAGGCGAACCCCCGCTTCCTCGCCGCGCGCCTCGACCTCGCGCTCGTCCATTATCGCACCGGGCGGTTCGAGGAGGCCATCCGCGACTGCGAGATCGGCCTCGAGCAGGAGCCTGGCAACGCGCAGGCCCGCGCCTACCTCGCCATGATCCACGGACGCAGCGCCGCCCACCTCGCCGATGACCGTGCCTGAGCTCCACCGCCCCGCCGCCGTCCTCGCGCTCCTGCTGCTCGCCCTCGCCGGCTGTCGCCGCACCGAGGACGCCGTGCTCAACGGCGACCGCCTCTGGGCCGACTCCAACTTCACCGGTGCGCTCGCCGAGTACCGCCTCGCGCTCCGGCGCCGCGGCGACGACCCCGCCGTCCTGGCGCGCGTCGCCCACGCGTACGCGGTCAACGGCCGGCTCGCGCCCGCGCGCGAGACCTACGGCCGCCTGCTGGCGCAAGACTCGGCCTACGCGCCGCAGGCGGTGTTCGACTATCTCGCGCTCGCCGACCGCGCCCTCGCGCGCGGCGACCGCTACTCCGTCGCCGCCGCCTTCCAGGCCGCGGCCGAGCTGCGCCCCGGGCTGCCGGTCGGCGCCTATGCGCCGGTGCTGGCCCGCTACTACGGCGCCAGCGGCGAGCCGGAGCGCGCGCTGGCGTACTACCGGCACGCGCTCGAGGTGATGCCGCCCGATTCCGCGCCCACGCTCCTCTACGAGACCGCGCTCCTGGAGGAATCGCGCGGCAACTGCGGCACCGCGCTCGACCAGTTCCGCGAGTACCGCGAGCGTGCGCCCCACGCGCCGCACGCCGAGGAGGCCCGCTGGCACATCGGCAACTGCGCGTTCGAGCTGGCCAAGCAGTACGAGACGGCCGGCCGCACCGACGACGCGCTGGCGCAGCTCGCGGTCGTCCTCGAGCTCGGCGTGCCGCAAAACTTGCAGGACCAGGCGTGGTTCCATCGCGGCGAGCTGCTGCTCGCGCAGGGGCGCAGGGACGAGGCGCTGGCCGCCTACCAGCGCGTGCTCGACCTGAACCCGGCCCGCACGGGCGCGCTCGTCGAACGGGCGCAGCAGCGGATCGACCAGATCCGCTTCGGCTCGTGAAGCTGGCGCGACGCGACATGGCCGCGCCCACCCGGCGCGGCCAGGGTTTGAAACCTCCGCCGCTGGGGGAGTGTACGGTTCAGCGCCGCGTCAGGGATTCACTCACGATCCGTCGAGGTCGAATGCATTCGAGGTTCATGGGGGTGGTGGCGCTCACCCTCGTCGCCGGCTGCTCGTCCGGGGTCGTCCATCTGGAGAATCTCGGACCGGATGCCCTCTTCGAGCGGGGGATGAAGGAGCTCGCCGCGCGGCACTGGCAGAACGCGACGGAGGCGTTCGATCGCCTCGTCATCCAGTACCCGAGCTACGCTCGCGTGCAGGAGGCCCGCTACCGGCTGGGCGAGGCGTACTTCGGCAAGAAGGAGTACGTCACGGCGGCGAACGAGTTCTCGCGCCTGGCGAACGACTACCCGGCCGGCCCCTGGGCCGACGACGCGCGCTTCCGCGTCTGCGAGTCGTACGAGCGGCTGTCCCCTCCCGTCGAGCTTGACCAGCAGTACACGCAGGCCGCGCTCGACCACTGCCAGTCGCTCATCGCCTATTACCCGAACAGCGAGTTCGCGCCCAAGGCCAAGGAGATGGTGAGCCGGCTCACGGAGAAGCTCGCGCAGAAGCTCTTCATCGCCGGCGACTTCTACTTCCGCCGTCGCGCCTACGACCCCTCGCTGATCTACTTCGACCTGGTGGTCAAGACGTATCCGACCTCCAACGCCGCGGCGCAGTCGCTGCTGCGCATGGTGGAGGCGTACAACTCGATCGGCGACGTGGAGGAGGCCAAGGCCGCGAAGGAACGCCTCCTCCGCGAGTTCCCGGGGAGCGCCGCCGCGAAGGAGGCGGCGGAGATCTCCCTGGCCAAGTCGTGAGACTCGGGGTGTTCGGGGGGACCTTCGACCCCCCGCACCTCGGCCACCTGATCGTCGCGCAGGACGCGCACGCGCGGCTCCGCCTCGACCGGGTCCTCTTCGTCCCGGCCGCCATCCCGCCGCACAAGCGCGACCGGCCCCAGTCGCCGGCCGCGCTGCGCCTGGAGATGGTCCGCGCCGCCGTCGCCGCCGACCCGCGCTTCGCCGTCGACGACCTCGAGCTGTGCCGGGCCGGACCGTCGTACACCGTGCATACGTTGCGCGAGCTGCGGCGCCGCGACCCCGACGCCGAGCTGTTCCTGCTGCTCGGCGCCGACCAGGCGCGCGATTTCGGGACCTGGCGCGAGCCGCAGGAGATCGCGCGCCTCGCCACGCTCGTGTTGCTGACCCGCGCCGGCGTGAGCCCGACCGCGCCCGGCCACGACGCCGCCGCCATCCGGCTCGAGGTCACGCGCATCGACATCTCCTCCACCGACATTCGCCGCCGCGCGGCCGCCGGCGAGCCGATCCGCTACCTCGTGCCCGAGGGGGTGGAGGCGATCATCCGCCGGGAGGGGCTGTACGGCATTCGCCCGTGAAATCCGTCTCGCGCGTGGACCAGCGCCCGGGCGTCGGGGTATATGAAGGGATCGATCCTCTTTGATCTGACGACGAATACATGCTCAAGTCCTTGGTTTCCAACCTGTTCGGCAACCGCCACGAGCGTGAGGCCCGCAAGCTCCAACCGTTGGTCGACGAGATCAACGCGATCGCCGAGGATCTCGCCTCGCTCTCGGACGAGGAGCTGAAGGCGCAGACGGAGAAGCTGCGCGCGCGGGTGCGGGAGCGGACGAGCGAGCTCGAGGAGCGGCTGGCCGCGCTGCGCGAGACGAAGCGGCGCACGGAGTCCTCCGAGGAGCGCGAGCAGCTCGGCCTCGAGATGCGGCAGGTCGAGGAGGAGCTGAAGGAGGTCACGCAGGAGGCGCTGGACGAGATCCTCCCCGAGGCGTACGCGACGGTGAAGGCGGCGTGCCGGCGCCTCGTCGGCACACCCATCGTCGTCACGGGGCAGCCGATGACGTGGGACATGGTGCCGTACGACGTGCAGCTCATCGGCGCGATCGCGCTGCACCAGGGGAAGGTCGCGGAGATGGCGACGGGGGAAGGGAAGACCCTCGTGGCCACGATGCCGCTGTACCTGAATGCGCTGGCGGGGCGGGGTGTGCACCTCGTGACCGTCAACTCGTACCTGGCGCAGCGCGACAGCGAGTGGATGGGGACGATCTACCGCTATCTCGGGCTGACGGTCGACTGCATCGACCTGTACGAGCCGGGATCGGTCGAGCGGCGCAACGCCTACCACGCCGACATCACGTACGGCACGAACAACGAGTTCGGCTTCGACTACCTGCGCGACAACATGGTGCACTCGCTGGAGCAGCGAGTGCAGCGGCCGCACTACTTCGCGATCATCGACGAGGTGGACTCGATCCTCATCGACGAGGCGCGCACACCGCTCATCATCAGTGGCCCGGTCGCGGAGGAGCAGTCGGACATCTACCGTCGCTACAACCCGGCCGTGGCGTCGCTCTTCCGGGCGCAGACGCGGCTGGTGAACGAGCTGATCGCCCAGGCGGAGCGCGAGCTGGAGGCCGGCAACGAGGAGGAGGCGGGCGTCAAGCTGCTCGCGGCGAAGCGGGGCGCGCCGAAGAACAAGCGGCTGCTGAAGCTCTTCGCGGACCAGCCGGCGCTCCAGAAGCTGGTCAACACGACCGAAGCGAACTTCATGCGGGACAAGCGCCTGCAGGATGTCGACGAGCTGCTCTACTTCGCCATGGACGAGAAGGGGCACAGCGTGCACCTCTCGGACAAGGGGCTCGAGGAGCTGTCGCCGGGCGACCCGCAGGCGTTCGTGGTGCCGGATCTCTCGGAGGCGGTCGGCCGCCTCGAGCGCGATCCGGACCTCTCGGTCGACGAGAAGCGCAACCGCATCCAGGCGCTGGAGCGCGAGTACGCCGAGAAGAGCGGCCGCATCCATGCGATCCACCAGCTCCTCAAGGCGTATTCGCTCTACAACCGGGACGAGCAGTACATCGTCGAGGATGGCGAGGTCGTCATCGTCGACGAGTTCACGGGCCGGAAGATGGTCGGCCGCCGCTGGTCGGACGGGTTGCACCAGGCGGTGGAGGCCAAGGAGGGCGTGACCGTGCGCGGCGAGACGCAGACGCTCGCGACGATCACGATCCAGAACTACTTCCGGATGTACGACAAGCTTGCCGGGATGACGGGGACGGCGGAGACGGAGGAGAGCGAGTTCCACCAGATCTACAACCTGGACGTCGCCGTCATTCCGACGAACCGGCCGGTCATCCGCGACGACCGCCACGACCTGGTCTACCGGACGAAGCGCGAGAAGTACAACGCGATCATGGACGAGATCGAGCGGCTGCATCGCATGCAGCTCCCGGTCCTCGTCGGCACGGTCTCCGTCGACATCTCGGAGACGCTCTCGCGCATGCTCAAGCGCCGCGGCATCCCGCACACGGTGCTGAACGCGAAGTACCACAAGCAGGAGGCCGAGATCGTCGCCGGCGCGGGGCAGCCCGGCGCGGTGACGATCGCCACGAACATGGCCGGCCGCGGCACCGACATCAAGCTCGGGCCGGGGGTCACCGAGCCGCGCACGATCCGCTGGCTGCGGGAGCATGGGATCGACCCGGCCGAGCTGCCGCCCTCGGCCGACCCGGCGCGCGCCGTCGACCTCACGAATGCCGACGACGACTTCGAGGTCGAGTGCGGCGGGCTGCACATCATCGGCTCCGAGCGCCACGAGTCGCGCCGCATCGACCGGCAGCTCCGCGGCCGCGCGGGCCGCCAGGGCGACCCCGGCGCCTCGCAGTTCTTCCTGTCGCTCGAGGACGATCTGATGCGCCTGTTCGGCTCCGAGCGCATCGCCGGGATCATGGAGCGGCTGGGCGCGCAGGAGGGCGAGGTCATCACGCACGCGCTGGTGACGCGGTCGATCGGCAAGGCGCAGGCGCGGGTCGAGCTACAGAACTTCGAGGCGCGCAAGCGGCTGCTGGACTACGACGACGTCATGAACCAGCAGCGCGAGGTGATCTACGACCGCCGGCTGTTCGCGCTCGAGGGGGGCGAGGACCTCAAGGGCGAGGTCTGGGAGATGATCGAGCAGGCGGTGCGCGACACCGTCGCCGAGTACGTCGACGAGGATCTCCACCCCGAGGAGTGGGACCTGGCGGGCCTGCGGCATCACCTCGCGGTCGACAACTTCCTCGTCGTCTCCGACCTGCCGCAGCAGAACACGCCCGACCACCCGTTCGACACGCGCGAGGCGGTCGAGGAGCTGGTCGTCAACCGCGCCCGCGAGGCGTTCAAGGCGCGGCTGCGCGAGTTCGGCGAGGTACAGGAGCAGGTGCTGTCGTGGGTCATGCTCACCGTCATCGACGACAAGTGGCGGGACCACCTCTACGACCTGGACCACCTGAAGGCGTCGATCGGCTTCCGCGGCTGGGGGCAGAAGGACCCGCTCATCGAGTACAAGCAGGAGGCGTACTCGATGTTCGTCGACCTGATGAAGGACATCCGCAAGAACGTGGCGTCCCTCGTCTTCCGGGTGCAGCTCGCGGCGGCGCCGCCCCCGCCGCCCCCGCCGCCGATGATGCTGAGCGGGCCGAGCGAGGCGCCGCGGACCGGCGCGCCCCACGCCGCCGGGGACCGGGCGCTCCCGGAGCCGATCGAGGAGGATGCCGACAGCGCGCTCCTCGCCTCCGCCATCAGCCCGCTCGCCGCTCGCCGCGCCGCCGCGGCCGCCGGGCTGTCCGCCGCGCAGGACGTCGACGTCGCTCGCCTGAGCACCAGCCACGGCGAGGACGGCGCCGCGGCCAAGAAGCCGGCCGCCGCCGACTCGAAGGTCGGCCGCAACGATCCCTGCCCGTGTGGGTCGGGGAAGAAGTACAAGAAGTGTCACGGGGCCGGATTGGTCTGATCCGGTAGCGTCCGGGACCGGCCAGGCACCGGGCGGCCCTGGCCCACGAGACGCGCCCCCGCATGTGTCCGGCGGGGGCGCGTTCTTGTCTCCGCAAACGGGGCCAGCAACATTTCTGGAGGGGACGGTGGCTGCGTATCGGATCAAGGAGTGGGGCGCCGCCGACCGGCCGCGCGAGCGGCTGGCGGCGCTCGGCGCCGCGGCGCTCTCCTCTCGCGAGCTGCTCGCGATCCTCGTCGGCAGTGGCGCCGAGGGAAGCTCGGCGGTCGACGTGGCGGGGGAGCTGCTGCGACGCTCGGACGGCTCGCTGCGGCGGCTGGCCTCGCTGCCGCTCGGGGAGCTGAAGCGGACGCGCGGCGTGGGACCGGCGGTGGCGGCCCGGGTCGCCGCGGCGCTCGAGCTGGGGCGGCGCCTCGAGCGCGAGGCGCCGCTGGAGCGGAGCCGGATCCGCGGCCCGGCCGACGTGTTCGCCCTCTGCGCCCCCTCGCTGCGCCACCTCCTGCACGAAGAATTCCGCGTCCTGCTCCTGAACGCCCAACACGGGGTAGTAAGGGAGGTGGTGGTGACGCGGGGGATCCTGGACGCCTCGGTGATCCATCCGCGCGAGGTGTTCAAGCCGGCCGTGGTCGAGAGCGCCGCGGCAGTGATCCTGCTCCACAACCATCCCTCGGGGGACCCCACGCCCTCGCCGGAGGACCGGGCGGTGACCCGCCAGCTCGCCGATGCGGGCCGGCTGATGGGCATCCCCGTACTCGATCACGTAGTCATCGGTGAATCGACGTTCGTGTCGTTCGTCGAGGCCGGGCTACTGGTACCAGGATGAGCCGATGCAGTCGATCGTCGACCGGGAATCGGTGCGCAGCGCGCTCCAGGAGCTCCCGCCGCGCCTGAGGGAGGCCGTGCAGCCGTACGTCGACCGGCTGGACGTCGCCCTCATCGCGAAGGCGTACCGCTCCAGCGAGCGCGCGCACGTGGGCCAGCGGCGTGCGTCGGGGGAGGAGTACGTCGTCCACTGCGTCGAGGTGGCCAAGATCCTGGCCGACCTGCACCTGGACACGGCCTCCATCGCCGCCGGGCTGCTGCACGACGTCGTCGAGGACACGCTCATGACGCTCGACGTCGTGGGGGAGGAGTTCGGCGAGGAGATCGCGCGCATCGTCGACGGGGTCACGAAGATCGGGAAGGTGCAGTTCCGCTCGACGACGGAGCAGCAGGTGGAGAACTACCGCAAGCTGCTGCTGTCGATGGCGCAGGACGCGCGCGTGATCCTGATCAAGCTGGCGGACCGGCTGCACAACATGCGCACGCTCGAGCACCTGCGGCCGGACAAGCGGCGGCGCATCGCGCAGGAGACGCGCGACATCTACGCGCCGCTCGCGCACCGCCTCGGCATGGCGCACCTCAAGTGGGAGCTGGAGGATCTGGCCTTCAAGCACCTCGAGCCGGAGGCGTACCGCGAGCTGGCGGCGAAGGTCGCCGAGAAGCGGCTCGAGCGCGAGGTGCAGATCGAGGAGGTGCGGCGCCCGCTGGAGGAGGAACTGAAGAACGCCGGGATCCCGTGCGAGGTCTACGGCCGGCCAAAGCATCTGTGGTCGATCCATCGCAAGATGATGAAGCGCGGACGGCCGTATGAGGAGATCTACGACCTGATGGCGATCCGCGTGGTCACGGACACCATCGCGAACTGCTACCACGCACTCGGCGTCATCCACAACAAGTGGACGCCGTTGCAGGAGCGGTTCCACGACTACATCGCCACGCCGAAGTCGAACATGTACCGGTCGCTGCACACGACCATCTTCGGCCCCGGCGGGCGACTCTACGAGATCCAGATCCGCACGCAGGAGATGCACCGCACCGCGGAGTACGGGATCGCGGCGCACTGGCGCTACAAGGAGGGGGGCGCGCGGCAGCCGAACGAGGTCGACGAGACGCTGTCGTGGTTCCGTCAGGTCCTGGAATGGCAGCAGGAGACGAAGGAGCCGGAGGAGTTCATGGAGTTCCTCCGCATCGACCTGTTCCAGGACGAGATCTTCGTCTTCACGCCGAAGGGGGACGTCAAGCAGCTCCCGAAGGGGGCGACGCCGATCGACTTCGCGTTCGCCGTGCACACCGAGGTCGGGCTGCACTGCGCGGGCGCCCGCGTCAACGGGCGCATCGTGCCGCTCGCGAAGGAGCTGAAGAACGGCGACACGGTGGAGGTCATCACCGACGCACGCCAGCGCCCCTCGCGCGACTGGCTCGCGTTCGTGAAGACGGCGCGCGCGCGCCAGAAGATCCGCAACTGGATCAACCAGGAGGAGTTCTCGTCGTCGATGCAGCTCGGCAAGGAGCTGCTCGAGCGGGAGCTGCGCAAGCTGCGCCGGGAGAAGCCCGACGAGGAGCGCATGGCGAAGGCCGCCCGCGCGCTCAACGTGCCGAACTTCGACTACGTCTACGCGGCGCTCGGCCGCGGCGACCTGGGCCTCTCGGCGATCCTCAAGGAGCTGTTCCCCGAGGCCGACGCCTCCGCGCCGGTCCCGAAGCCGACCGCCTTCGAGCGCCTCGTCGAGAAGGTGCGCGGCACCGGGCGCGGTGTGCGCATCCAGGGCCTCGAGAACATGATGGTGCGCTACTCCCAGTGCTGTCAGCCCGTCCCGGGCGACGACGTCATCGGCTACATCACGCGCGGCCGCGGCATCTCCGTCCACCGCGTCGACTGCCCGAACGTGCTGAACCTCTCGGAGCACCCGGAGCGCCGCATCGAGATCGAGTGGCAGGCCGAGGCGGGCGACCGCTTCTTCGTCCGCCTCGTCGTCGAGGGCGACGACCGCCGCGGCCTCCTCTCCGACATCGCCTCCGCCATCACCGAGACCGGCACCAACATCCGTTCCGCCGACATCCACGCCGGCGACGGCGGAATGCGCGGCAACTTCGCCGTCGAGGTCCAGGACCTCGCCCACCTGAAGAAGGTCATGAAGGCGATCCGGCGGGTGAACGGGGTACTCTCGGTGGAGCGGAGGGAGCATTTGGGGGAGCAGGATTTGGAGGGCTGAGCCTTCGAGGTCCGGCTCCCCTCTTGCTCTTGCTCCTCACCCCTCACCGTCATCCCTCCTTCCTCATCCCCGGCATCGCCATTTTCGTGAGCATCGCGATCACTTCGTCGAGAAGCATCCGGCCACGGTCGAATCGAGCCGCCTCGACCCCACTCACCGTCTCGATTACGTCCAGGATCGCCGCGCATTCCGTTGCGGAGCGCCTCGCAATCCGGTAGAACCGCGCCTTCTCGTTCGCTCGAAACTCGCCGCTCCCCTCCGCGATGTGTAGCGGAATCGACGTCGACGCGCGGATGAGCTGATCTCGCAGATCCGCGCGCATCGACGGGAGAGAGGCGACCAGCTCATGCGCGAACGAGAAGAACTCGACGGCACGGCGGTAGACGACGAGGCGCTCGTGGTGGAAGCGTGGCATGGACGTTCGCGCCGCGAGCGTGAGAGCCGGAGAGCAGGAGCAAGAGCAAGAGCAAGAGGGTGGGCAGGGGCGAGAGGACGCCCGCATGCCTCCTCGCGGATCACACGGTTGCGCGCGCGGTGGGGCGCCTCCATACCCCTTCCGGCCACCATTTCCCCCTCGACCCTCTCCCCCCCTCCGGGGTACATTACCTCACCATGGCGACGTTCGATCTCCAGCTCCCGTTCCCGCTCGCGGGCGACCAGCCGCAGGCGATCGCCGAGCTCTCGGAGGGGCTCGCGCGCGGCGACACGCACCAGACGCTCCTCGGTGTGACCGGGAGCGGCAAGACCGTGACGATGGCGTCTGTCATCGCCAACTACGGTCGGCCGACGCTCGTCATGAGCCACAACAAGACGCTGGCGGCGCAGCTCTATGGCGAGCTGAAGCAGTTCTTCCCGCACAACGCCGTCGAGTACTTCATCTCGTACTACGACTACTACCAGCCGGAGGCGTACGTCCCGGCGACGGACACGTACATCGAGAAGGACTCGTCCATCAACGAGGACATCGAGCGGCTGCGGCTGCGGGCGACGTCGTCGCTGATGGAGCGCGAGGACGTCATCGTCGTCGCCTCGGTCTCGTGCATCTACGGCCTGGGCGACCCGCGCGAGTACCGGCAGCTCATGCTGACGCTCGACGTCGGCCAGCAGATCTCCCGGCGCGACGTGCTCGAGGCGCTCGTGCGGATCCAGTACGCCCGCAACGACTACGAGTTCGTGCGCGGCACGTTCCGCGTGCGCGGCGACGTCGTCGAGGTCTTCCCCGCCTACGAGGAGCAGGCCGTCCGCATCGAGCTGTTCGGCGACGAGGTCGAGCGCATCACGCGCTTCGATCCGCTGACCGGCGAGACGATCGTGCGGCTCAAGCGCGCCGCGATCTACCCGGCCACGCACTTCGTCACGCAGCGGGCGACGGTCGAGCGCGCGGTCGAGCGGATCCGCGCGGAGCTGGACGAGCGGCTCCTCGAGCTGCGCGGCCAGATGAAGCTGCTCGAGGCGCAACGGCTCGAGCAGCGCACGAACTTCGACATCGAGATGCTCCTCGAGATCGGGACCTGCCCGGGCGTCGAGAACTACTCGCGCCACCTGACCGGGCGCGCGGCGGGCGAGCGGCCGGCGTGCCTCTTCGACTACTTCCCCGAGGATTTCCTCGTCATCGTCGACGAGTCGCACCAGTCGATCCCGCAGATTCGGGGGATGTACAACGGCGACCGCGCGCGTAAGCTGACGCTCGTCGAGCACGGCTTCCGCCTGCCGAGCGCGCTGGATAACCGGCCGCTGCGGTTCGAGGAGTGGGAGCAACTCGTGCCCCGGGTGATCTTCGTCTCGGCGACCCCGGGCGACTACGAGCTGGAGAAGTCGCGCGGCGTCGTCGTCGAGCAGCTCATCCGTCCGACCGGGCTGCTCGACCCCGAGGTCGAGGTCCGTCCGGTCAAGGGGCAGGTCGACGACCTCCTCGCCGAGATCCGCGAGCGCGAGCGGAAGGGCGAGCGCGTCCTCGTCACCACGCTCACCAAGCGCATGGCCGAGGACCTCACCGACTACCTGAAGGAGGTCGGCGTGCGCGTCCGCTACATGCACGCCGATATCGACGCCATCGAGCGGATGGAGATCCTGCGCGATCTGCGGCTCGGCCGCTTCGACGTGCTCGTCGGCATCAACCTGCTGCGCGAGGGGCTCGACCTCCCGGAGGTCTCACTCGTCGCCATCCTGGATGCCGATAAAGAAGGCTTCCTGCGCGACGAGCGCTCGCTCATCCAGACGGTGGGCCGCGCCGCCCGCAACGCGCAGGGGAAGGCGATCCTGTACGCGAACACGATCACGGGCTCGATGAAGCGCGCCATCGACGAGATGGAGCGCCGCCGCGCGATGCAGCGTCGCTACAACGAGGAGCACGGCATCATCCCGCAGACGATCGTCAAGACGGTCGAGGAGATCTCGCTCTCCACGCGCGTCGCGGATGCCCGCGCGCCGCAGGGGAAGCCCGGCGTCGCCGAGCCGAAGGCGACGTATGCCGCGGAGCTGGACCTCGAGGAGTGGGCCAAGATCCTGGAGCACCAGATGCGCGAGGCGGCCGCCACGCTCGACTTCGAGCGCGCCGCGCTGCTCCGGGACCAGCTCCTGGAGGTGCGCGCGAAGCTGGGCGCCGGCGCGGCCGGGCCGGCCACGAGTCGATGAGCGCGGCGACGCCCCCCGATTCGGCCCGACGGGCCGCGCCGGCGACGGCCGAGATCGGGCCGGTCCGCTTGACCGAGCCCGAGCTGGAGGCCTGGGGCGAGCGCATCGGCGCCGCCGCCGACGTGCCGCTCTTCGTCGCGCTGCGCGGCGAGCTCGGCGCGGGGAAATCGGTGCTCGCGCGCAGCATTGCCCGCGGCGCCGGCGTCCGGGGCCACATGCCGTCGCCGACGTTCAACCTCCTCTACCGCTACGCATCCGGCCGGGGCGTGGACGTGGTGCACCTCGACCTCTACCGGCTCGACGATCCCGACGAGGTCTGGGAGCTTGGCTGGGCGGAGCTGGCCGCCGGCCCCGAGATCGTCCTCGCGGAGTGGCCCGAGCGCGCCGAGGCGCTCCTCCCGGAGGACCGTTGGGACGTCTACCTGGTCGCGCCTGGGCCGGGCGCCGACGTGCGCGACGTGCGCGCCGTCCGCCGCGGCGCCGCGCCCCCGCTTCCCGCCCCACCGGTGAGTCGCCCGTGAGCGAGCCCCCGCCGTACCTCGCCCTCG
>JADGGV010000495.1 GCA_019689775.1 Gemmatimonadota bacterium | reverse complement strand
GGTCTTGCCGGCCAAGTTGCCGAACCTGCTGGTCAACGGCTCCTCGGGCATCGCCGTGGGGATGGCCACGAACATCCCGCCCCACAACCTGCGCGAGGTCGTCGGCGCCTGCATCCACCTGATCGACCACCCCGACGCCACGATCGCCGACCTGATGCAGCACATCCGCGGGCCGGACTTCCCGACCGGCGGCTACATCTGCGGGCGGGACGGCATCCGCGAGGCGTACGAGACCGGCCGCGGCCGCATCGTCATGCGCGCCCGGGCCGAGATCGAGGAGGGCGAGAACGGCAAGTCGCGCATCGTCGTGACCCAGGTCCCGTTCATGGTCAACAAGGCCCGCACCATCGAGCAGATCGCCGAGCTCGTGCGGGAGAAGAAGCTCACCGACATCGCCGACCTGCGTGACGAGTCCGACCGCGACGGCATCCGCATCGTCGTCGAGCTGAAGCGCGATGCGATCCCGCAGATCGTGCTCAACCAGCTCTACAAGCACACGCAGCTCCAGAGCACGTTCGGCGTGATCATGCTCGCGCTCGCCCCCTCCGAGGGGCTGGTCGAGGGCCGCAGCGTGCCGCGCATCATGAACCTCAAGGAGATGCTCCAGCACTTCGTGGAGCACCGCCACGAGGTCGTCGTGCGCCGCGCCGAGCACGACCTCCAGCAGGCGCTCGAGCGCGAGCACATCCTGGAGGGCCTCAAGATCGCCGTCGACAACATCGACGAGGTCGTCGCCCTCATCCGCGCCGCCGAGGACACCGATTCGGCCAGCGCCGCGCTCCAGGCGCGCTTCGGGCTGTCCGAGCGCCAGGCCAAGGCGATCCTCGACATGCGCCTGGCTCGCCTCACCGGCCTCGAGATCGAGAAGCTGGAGGCCGAGCTCGCCGAGGTCCGCGCCACCATCGCCGACCTGCGCGACATCCTCGCCAACCCGGCGCGTCGCTTCCAGATCATCAAGGACGAGCTGCGCGAGCTCGAGCGCCAGTACGGCGACGAGCGCCGCACCGAGATCCTCGGCGACTTCCACGGCGACCTCACCGACGGCGACCTCATCCCCGACGAGCCGATGGTCGTCACCGTCTCGCACGGCGGCTACATCAAGCGCCTCCCGCTCGACACCTACCGCGCGCAGCGACGCGGCGGCCGCGGGCTCACCGGGATGGAGACGAAGGAGGAGGACTGGGTCGAGCACCTGTTCCTGGCGCACACCCACGACTACCTCATGATCTTCACCCGCAAGGGCCACTGCTACTGGCTGAAGGTGCACCGGATCCCGCAGGCCATGCGCGCCGCCCGCGGCAAGCCGATCGTCAACCTCCTTGCCCTCGCCGAGGACGAGAAGATCGCCGCCGTCGTCCCCGTCCGTGAGTTCGCCGCCGACCGCTACCTCATCTTCGCCACGCGGAACGGCACGGTGAAGAAGACCGCGCTGTCGGCGTATCAGCACATCCGCGCGGCCGGCGTCAACGCCATCAACATCCTCGACGACGACGAGCTGATCGACGTGCAGATCTCCGAGGGCGACGACGAGGTCGTCCTCGCCACCCGCGAGGGGATGGCGATTCGCTTCCACGAGGGCGACGTCCGCCCGATGGGCCGGGCCACGACCGGCGTCCGCGGCATCAGCCTCGACCCGGGCGACCGCGTCGTCGGCATGGTCGTCGTGCGCCCCGGCAAGCTCGAGACGGCCACGCTCCTCGTCGTCACCGAGAATGGGCGCGGCAAGCGCACCGCCGTCAGCGACTACCGCTTCCAGAAGCGAGGCGGCCGCGGCGTCATCAACGTCAAGACGAACGACGTGACCGGGAAGGTCGTCGCCATCAAGTCGGTCCAGCCCGACGACGAGCTGATGCTGATCACCCGCAACGGCATCGTGAACCGCCAGCGCATCAACGAGATCCGCGTGATCGGCCGCAACACGCAGGGCGTCCGCCTGATGTCGCTCGACCCGGGCGACATCGTGGTCGACGTCGCCCGCCTCGTCGTCGAGGACGACACGCCGGGCGAGACCGAGACGTCGGTCGATGCCGCGGTGCGCGCCGATGGCGACGGCGCCGGGGCGCGGGAGCCCGCGCCGGCCGGTGGCGCGCCGGCCGCGCCCGAGGGCATCGCCGACGAGGCCGCGCTCGGGCCGGAGGTGGACGCGTGAGCGCCGCCACGGTGGCCGACGCCGCGCCGGACGGCGCCGGGCTCGTCTCGCCGGACCAGATCCGCGAGGCGGCCCGGCGCCTCGCCGGCGTCGCCGTGCGCACGCCGCTGCTCCCCGCGCCCTGGCTCTCCGAGGCCGTCGGCGTCGAGGTCCGCCTCAAATGCGAGAACCTCCAGCGCTCCGGCGCGTTCAAGATGCGCGGCGCCTACAACACGATCGCCTCGCTGTCGCCGGACGAGCGGCGGCGCGGCGTCATCACCTACTCCAGCGGCAACCACGGCCAGGCGCTCGCGCTGGCGGCGAAGCTCTTCGGCATCCCCGCCGTCGTCGTCATGCCGACGACGGCGCCGGCCGTGAAGGTCGAGGGCGTGCGCTCCTACGGCGCCGAGGTCATCTTCGCCGGCACCACGTCCACCGAGCGCTACAACCGCGCCGTCGAGCTGGTGAACGAGCGCGGCCTCACCATGGTGCCGCCGTTCGACGATCCCCGGATCATCGCGGGGCAGGGGACCGTCGGGCTGGAGATCCTGGAGGACTCCCCCGAGGTCGAGACGGTCCTGGTGCAGGTGGGGGGCGGCGGCCTCCTCTCCGGAGTCGCCGCGTACGTGAAGCGTGAGAAGCCGGCGTGCTCGATCGTCGGCGTCGAGCCCGAGGTCTCCTGCGCGATGCATCGCTCGAGGCAGGCCGGCCAGCCGGTCACGATCGAGCCGCGCCAGAGCATCGCCGACGGGCTGCTCCCGGTCCGCCCGGGCGACCTCACGTTCGCCCACGCCCGCGCGCTCGTCGACGACATCGTCCTGGTCTCGGAGGAGGCGATCGCCCACGCCGCCGGGCGCCTGCTCACGCGGTCGAAGCTGGTCGTCGAGCCGTCGGGCGCCGCCACGGTCGCCGCGCTCCTCTCGGGCGCGTTCCGGCCGAGCGGGCCGACCGTCGCCGTCCTCTCCGGCGGCAACGTGGATCCCGCGAGGCTCCCGGAGCTGGCCGCAAGCTGAGCGCGGCCGGGGGGGCGGGCCGGGGCCCGCCGCCCCCCCCCCCCCCGCCCGCGCCGGCCCCCCCCCGCCCCGGCGGGCCCGCC
>JADGGV010000025.1 GCA_019689775.1 Gemmatimonadota bacterium | reverse complement strand
ATCCCTGGCGGGGGCGCGTTTGTCCCTGGGCCGCCAGCCGCGCGCGGCGGGGCCCGCCCCCCCGGGGCCCGCGCAGGAGGTCGAGCGCTTCGTCGGCGAGAGCGGCCACTCGGAGGGCGCCGCGGCCGCGCGCCGACGTCCCGGCGTCCGCTGCACGGTGCAGGACCAGGAAGTCGAGCTCCACGACGGCGCCGTCGTCATCGCCGCGATCACGAGCTGCACGAACACCTCGAACCCGTCCGTGATGGTGGCGGCGGGGTTGCTCGCGAAGAAGGCGGTCGAGCGCGGGCTCGCCTCGAAGCCGTGGGTGAAGACGTCGCTCGCGCCGGGCTCGAAGGTCGTCACCGACTATCTGACCGACGCCGGGCTCATGCCGTACCTCGAGGCGCTCGGCTTCAACCTGGTCGGCTACGGCTGCACGACGTGCATCGGCAACTCCGGGCCGCTGCCGGAGGCGGTTTCCGCCGCGATCGCGGAGGGCGACCTCGTCGTTTGCTCGGTGCTGTCCGGGAACCGCAACTTCGAGGGCCGGATCAACCCCGACGTGCGCGCGAACTTCCTCGCCTCGCCGCCGCTCGTCGTCGCGTACGCGCTCGCCGGCCGCATCGACATCGACCTCTACAGCGAGCCGATCGGCACCGACAAGGAGGGGCGCCCCGTCTTCCTGCGCGACATCTGGCCCACGCAGCAGGAGGTCCACGAGACGATCCGGCGCTCGGTCCGCGCGGAGATGTTCCAGAAGGAGTACGCCGAGGTGTTCGAGGGCGACGAGCGCTGGCGCGCGCTGCCGACGCCGGAGGGCGACCTCTTCGCCTGGGACGACGACTCGACGTACGTCAAGCACCCGCCGTACTTCCTGGACATGCCGGAGCTGCCGGAGGCGACGAAGGACATCCTCGGCGCCCGCGTCCTCGCCTTCCTGGGCGACAGCGTGACGACGGACCACATCTCGCCGGCCGGCTCGATCAAGAAGGACTCGCCCGCCGGCCGGTACCTGATGGCGCTCGGCGTCGAGCCGAAGGACTTCAACTCCTACGGCTCGCGCCGCGGCAACCACGAGGTCATGGTGCGCGGCACGTTCGCGAACATCCGCCTGCGCAACCGGCTCGTGCCCGGCGTGGAGGGCGGCTACACGCGCCACCTTCCGGACGGCGAGCAGCTCACGATCTACGACGCCGCCATGCGCTACCAGGCCGAGGGCGTGCCGCTCATCATCCTGGCCGGGAAGGAGTACGGCTCCGGCTCGTCGCGCGACTGGGCGGCCAAGGGGACGCGGCTGCTCGGCGTCCGTGCCGTGCTCGCCCAGAGCTTCGAGCGCATCCACCGCTCGAACCTCGTCGGCATGGGCGTGCTCCCGCTCGAGTTCCTCGCCGGCGACACCGCGGACTCGCTCGGGCTGACGGGCGAGGAGGTGTTCGACATCGAGGGGCTCGCGGCGGGCGTGGACAGCGGCTTCGCCGCCGGCCGGCAGGTCAAGGTCCGCGCGACGCGTCCCGACGGCGTCGTCGTCGAGTTCTTCGCGACCGTGCGCATCGACACGCCGCAGGAGGTCGAGTACTACCGCCACGGCGGGATCCTCCAATACGTGCTGCGGCAGCTCCTGCGCACCGAGACGGTCGCGGCGTAGCGCCGTCCGGGCGACCGGTGCGGTAGTCTCCAGGCGGGGGGGCCCGCCCGGCGGCCCGGCCCCCCGGGGGGGGTGGCCCGCCCCCCCCCCCCCCCCCCCCCGCCTCGCTTGAGGGTCCACCACGCCGTCGCCGCGCCCACTCCGGGCATCCCCGCGCCCCCGCGGTCCGATTCCACCCCCCTCGGACGTTCTTCCCGTGGCGAATCCGCGACGAGCAGGATCGCGCCGCGCTGCCGCGGCCATCGTCCCTCGCCGGTCGGCGCGAGCGCCCCGTATGTTCGGCGCTCCCAACGTGCGACTGCTCGGGTTCGCGCGCAGCCAATCCCAACGGAGGTGTGTCGATGCACGGGCGGAGGATCTTCCGACGTTGTGCCATAACATCGCTCGCGGCGCTGGCGCTGCTCGCGCCGGGCCGCGTCCTGGCCCAGCAGGCCGGCCGCGTCACGGTGACCGGGACCGTCGTCCAGGCGGAGGATCGGCGGCCGCTCGCCGGCGCGCAGGTCCAGCTTCGGGGCACGAACCAGGGCGCGTTGACCGGCCCGGACGGCCGCTTCTCGTTCGAGGCCGCCGCGCCCGTCGGGAACTACACGCTGGCGGTGAGCTTCCTCGGCCGCCGCACCGCGACGCGGCCGATCACGCTGCCGTCGAGCGGCACGGTCACGGTCGAGACGATCGCGCTCGAGCAGAGCGCGGTCGAGCTGAGCGAGGTCGTCGTCACGGCGCCGGGCGTGGCGCAGGAGCGCCGCGCGATGGGGAACCAGGTCTCGAGCGTCGGCGCGGCCGAGCTGAACCGCGCGCCCGCCGCGATCGGCGTGGGCGAGGCGCTCCAGGGGAAGGTGCCCGGCGCGGTCATCACGCAGTCCACGGGGCAGCCCGGCGGGGGGATGACGATCCGGCTGCGCGGCAGCAACTCGATCCTCGGGTCGGCCGAGCCGCTCATCGTCGTCGACGGCACCATCATCGACGACAACACGGACGGGCTGATCGGGCTGAACGCGAACCTGAGCGGCGCGAACCGCAGCGGCTCGTCGATCTCGAGCCGGCTCGCCGACATCTCGCCCGACGAGATCGAGAACATCGACATCCTGAAGGGCGCGTCGGCCGCGGCGCTCTACGGCTCGCGCGCGAAGAACGGCGTCGTGCTGATCACGACGAAGCGCGGGCATCAGGGGCGGCCACAATTCACGTTCGGCACGGACGTGACGGTCGGCAGCACGCCGAAGAAGTACGACCTGGTCACGATCCCGATCGCCGGCTGGGGCGACGTGTCGTACGGCACGCCGACGAACGGGCCGATCGAGCTCGGCGGGCCGGTCACGCGCTACGACCTCCAGGACATGGTCTGGCGCACCGCGGTGGGGAACAACACGCACGCGTCGCTCTCCGGCGCCTCCGGCGGCACCTCGTACTTCCTGTCCGGCAGCTACGTGACCGACCAGGGGATCGTCCGCTCCAGCGACTACCGCAAGACGCAGGTCCGGGCGAAGGTCTCGCAGCAGCTCGGCTCGCTGCTCAACGTGACGGCGAACGGCAGCTTCGTGCAGTCGCTCGCGCACTACGTGCCCGAGGGCGAGCAGACGTTCGGCGTCCTGAGCAGCGTGATCTTCACGCCGACCTCGTGGAACCCGAACTACGACCCGAGCACCGGCCGCTACCCGTACAACCCGCTCCTCGGCCCGAACCCGCTCGAGATCCTCAAGGACTGGGAGGCGCCGGATCAGGTCACGCGCTTCATCGGCAACTTCGAGGCGAACTTCCAGCCGACGGCCAAGCTCCGCCTCCACTACCTCTTCGGCCTGGACGACTACCGGGACGAGGCGAAGCTGTACATGCCGCCGTTCTCGACGTCCGCCAGCTTCACCGGCTCGATCAGCAACCCGGTGCTGCTGGCGCGGCAGTTCAACCATGATCTCACGGCCGCCTACGACGCGCGCTTCTCGCCCTCCTTCGGGCTGACGAGCACGCTCGGCTTCCGCTACACGTCGAGCCGGAACAACACGCTCCGGCTCGGCGCGAACGACCTGGTCCCCGGCCTCGACATCGTGAACGGCGCGACCCAGGTCGCGAGCCAGGGGATCACGGAGATCCGCACCGTCGGTGCGTTCCTCCAGGAGCAGGCGAACCTCGCGGACCGGTTCTACATCACGGCCGGCGCGAACCTCGAGGCCTCGTCCGCGTTCGGCGCCGACCAGCGCTGGCAGCTCTTCCCGCGCGTCAACGCGTCCTACGTCCTCAGCGACGCGCCCGCGTGGAAGGAGAGCGCGATCGGCAGCGTGCTGAGCACGCTCCGCCTGCGCGGCGCGTATGGCGAGACCGGCGGCCAGCCGCCGGGCGCGTACCAGCGCTTCAACAACTACGTCGGCACATCGTTCTCCGGCCGGCCGGGGCTCGTGGCCAGCTCGGTCCAGGGGAATCCGGACCTCAAGCCGGAGCGGCAGCGTGAGTTCGAGGGCGGCTTCGACGTCGGCCTGTTCCAGGACCGCGCGAACCTCCAGTTCACCTACTACAACCAGGACACGAAGGACCTCGTCCTCTCGGTCCCGGCCGCGCCCAGCTCCGGCTTCACCTCGCAGTTCCAGAACATCGGCGAGGTGACGAACCACGGCGTCGAGATCGCACTGAACACGATCAACATCGCGCGTCCCGGCTTCGAGTGGAGCACGCGGCTCGGCTTCGCCGCCTCGCGCAACAAGGTCAAGAAGCTGGTCACGTCCAACGACACGATCCTGTTCGGCTACCTCAACTACGTCATCGAGGGGCAGCCGCTCGGCGTGTTCTACGGCGGGCAGTACGCGCGCAACCCGGACGGCACGATCGCCTACGACACGTTCACGGTGAACGGTCAGACGAACCGCTACCCGTACCTTCTGAAGAGCGAGGGGAGGAACGGCACGCAGGTCAACAAGATCCTCGGCGACCCGAACCCCGACTGGACGGCGAACCTGAGCAACACGTTCCGGTTCGGCCGCAACGTGCAGCTCAACGTGCTGCTCGACGGCCGCTTCGGGAACGACGTCGCCAACTTCTCGCGCCGGATCCAGGAGATCTTCGGCGTCTCGAAGCGGGTCGAGGCGGAGATCAAGGGTGACACGACGTTCCGCGCGTTCACGCTGGCGCCGGGCTCGCGCTCGCTGATCTACGAGGAGTTCATCGAGGACGGCAGCTTCGTGAAGCTGCGCGAGGTGGCGCTGTCGGTGCGGCTGCCGGAGAGCCTGACGCGGCGGATCGGCTCGTCGCAGGCGGAGCTGCGCGTCGCCGGGCGGAACCTCTATACCTGGACGAAGTACTCCGGCCTCGACCCCGAGGTGAACCTGTTCGGCGCCAGCCCCGTCGCGCAGGGCGTGGACTTCGCGAACACGCCGCTGCCCAGACAATTCGTCTTCGGCCTCAACTTCACCTACTAGGAGGCCGGATGCGCACGCGAATCTCTCGAATCCTGAACGGAGCCCACTCCATGCGGATCCGTGGTGTCCTGGCGCTCGCCGCGGCCGCGGCGCTCGCCGGGTGCGATTCCAGCCTCGACCTGACGAACCCGAATTCGCCGCCCGAGGAGCAGGTCACGAAGGACGTGAACGGCGTGATCGCGCTCGGCGTCGGCGTGCAGGAGCAGTTCGCGCAGACGATCGACGACTACCTCGTCCCGAACTCGCTCATCACGGACGAGTGGGGGACGACCTCGAAGTCGCTCGTCTCGTACCAGAGCCTCGTGAACGGGAACGGCTTCAGCGCCGGCTTCGGCGTGGTGAACGACCCGTTCGCGCGGACCTACCAGACCGCGCGCACGGCGAACACCATCGTCGCCAGCTCCGGCGGCGTCGGGCTCGCTCCCGAGTTCGAGGCCGGACTGAACGCCACCGCGCGCCTCTTCAAGGCCATGGCGCTCGGTCAGGCCGCGCAGCTCTACGAGTCGCTCCCGGTCGACGTCGGGCCGAACATGGCGCCGCAGCCGCGCACCGTCGTCATGGACACGGTGCTCATGCTCCTCGAGCAGGCGCGCTCCGACATCGCGAACGTGACGGACGCGCAGCTCACCGGCCTGCGCACGCGCGTGCTCGGCACCGGGATCAACCTGCGCGCGACGATCGACGCGATGATCGCGCGGTACTCGCTGTTCCGCGGGAAGTACCAGCAGGCGATCGAGGCGGCGGACCGCGTCCCCGCGAACGCGACGTCGACGTTGACGTACCCGCCGCCGACCGTGAACCCGGTCTCGAACCTCACGCAGCCGACCGGGCTCTACTACGTCTCCGGGCTGGCCAGCTTCGTCGACCAGGCCCAGCCGGGCGACCGCCGGCCGAGCTACTGGCTGGCCACGGGGACCGCGCCGATCAAGGGGAACCCGGACTCGCTGATCTACGGCGTCGCGAAGTACACGTCGCCGAACGATCCGTATCCGCTCTTCCTGCCGGACGAGATGAAGCTGATCAAGGCCGAGGCGTACGCCCGGCTCGGCGACCTCGCCCAGGCCCGCGCGCTCATCAACGAGGTGCGCACGCAGACGACGGCGACGGTCGACGAGCCCGTCGCCGGCCTGCCGCCGCTCTCCGACGCGGAGCTGCCCGACCTCGACGCGGTCCTGAAGGAGATCGCCTACGAGCGCCGCTACGAGCTGTACATGCAGGGGATGCGTTGGGAGGACATGCGCCGGTTGCCGCAGCCGTGGAACAACGAGGTCGTCATGCCGTTCCTCCCGACGCCCACGCTCGAGTGTCAGGCGAACCCCGCGGCCGGGTGCTGAACCGGCTCATGAGGCGACGTCTACTCCTCGCCTTCGCCGCCGCTGGCGCGCTCGCCGCGCCGGCGGCGGCGCAGCGTGCGCCGGAGGCGCTCTTCTACTACGTCGATCGGGAGGACAGTTGGCGGAGCCTCCAGCAGCACATCGCCCAGATCGACATCCTCGCGCCCGACGTCTTCGCCGTCGACACGATGGGCGTCATCTACGGCGAGCTGGACCCGCGCGTCCTGGAGCTGGCGCGCCGGCACGACGTGAAGGTGATGCCGCTCGTCGTGAACCGGCCGTTCGATGACCGCCAGCTCCACGCGCTGCTCTCGGACGACGCCGCCGTGCAGCGGCTCGTCGTCAGCCTCGTGGAGCTGTGCCGGCGCTACGCGCTCTACGGCATCCAGGTCGACTTCGAGAACCTGAACATCCGTGATCGGGACGCGTTCACGCGCTTCTACCGCACGCTGGCGACGGCGCTGAGGAACGCCGGCGGCTACCACACCAGCGTCGCCGTCGTTCACCGTCCGGACGAGCTGGCGGGGCCGACGAAGTACCACCAGTGGCTCATGGAGACGTGGCGCGGCGGCTACGACCTGAAGGCGCTCGCCGAGGCCGGCGACTTCGTGACCGTGATGACGTACTCGCAGCACACGCGCCGGACGCCGCCGGGCCCGTCGGCCAGCATCCAGTGGGTGCGCGAGGTCACGGACTACTTCCTCCGCTTCATGCCGCCGGAGAAGCTGTCGCTCGGCGTGCCGACCGGCGGGATGCACTGGTACACCTCGCAGGAGGACCGGATCACGCCGGAGCTGGCGCGCTCCTACAGCCAGAACGTGAGCTACGCGTGGGGCGTGGGGCTCCTCGAGCGCCACGGCGCGCGGATCCAGTGGAGCGAGGAGCACCAGGTGCCGTTCGGCTTCTACGCGAACGGCGGCACGTGGGAGTGGGTCTTCCTCGAGGACGCGCGCAGCTTCGCCGCGAAGCTCGAGCTCGTGACGCAGCGCCGCCTGCGCGGCTACTCCGTCTGGGTGCTCGGACCGGAGGACCCGAAGATCTGGGACGCGGCCGGCGGCCGCGCGCCGCGGGCCGCGGCGGGGGGGGAGCGGTGAGCGCCGCCGACCGCCGCACGACGCCCGTCGAGGTCGGACCGACCGAGGACGGCTCGGCGCTCCGCATCCGCTGGGCCGACGGCCATGTGACCGAGCTCGAGCCGCGCTACCTGCGGCTCGAGTGCCGCTGCGCCGCCTGCGTCGACGAGGTGTCGGGGCGCCTCCTCCTCCAGGAGTCCGCCGTCCCGGCGGACGTGCACCCGCTCGCCATCCGCTGGATGGGCCGCTACGCGCTCCACTTCCAGTGGAGCGACGGCCACGACACCGGGATCTACCCGTTCGAGCTGCTGCGGGCGCTGTGCAAATGCCCGGAGTGCCTGGGGGTGGAGGAGCCCGACGCGTAGCGCCCGTCCGCGGGCCCGGGCAGGGCGGTGATCAGGGCCCGTCTCGCTGTCGCGTTCGCTCCCGGGCCTTCGGGCGCGGGAGCGAGAGCGGGAGCGGGAAGAGCGGACAGCTGGTACGAGCCCTCCGGGTCCGACACCGCGAAACGTGAACGCCCCCGGTGCCTCATCGCACGGGGGCGTCCTATCCGGGGTCATGTTCGTCTCGGCCCCGACGCTGGGGACGGCTGGCATGCCCCGGCCGGGGCGGGATCGACCCCGCCCTCAGCCGCGCGGGCCCCTCCCTCGGCCCCTCGCCGTCTGCTTCTCCCACCCGAGGTGCCGGCCGTTGTCGTGGCGCTCGTCGGCGCGGCCATAGCCGTCCCAATCGTCGGGGCGTCCGTCGTCGCGGCGGTCGATGCCGCTCCAGCCGCGGTTCGCCTCGCGCCGCGCGCGGTCGTGCCACGCCTGGTGCGCGCGCTCCATCTGACGGTGGTACTCGGCGTGCTCCGCCGCGTAGTCCCGGTCGTTGCGGTGTGCGCGGTGCCAGGCGGCGTGCGCCTCCTCCATGCGGCGGTGCAGCTCGGCGTGCGCGGCCGAGTAGCTGTCGGTGCGGCCGTCGTAGCGCCCGTCCCGGCGGGACGGGTCGGAGCGGCCGTCGTCCCGACGGCGCCAGACTCCGTCCTCGGCGCGGCAGATGCGGCGGCCGTCCCGGTCCACGGTGCACGCCTCGCCGGCCGGGGGGCGCGCGCCGATGCGGTCGCGGAGGATGTCCGCCATCCCGCGCTGCGCGTGGGCCGGTACCGTGGCGAAGACCAGCAGGCCGGCGGATAGGAGTCCCACATCGCGTAGTCGCATCGACTGCCTCCAGAGGCAAAGCGTCCGGTCGGCGGGAGGGGCAGGGCGCATGCCCGTGGGCCGCATCGCGGAAAACCCGCGCGGTTGCTGGACGAACGCGCTTCCCCGGCCCCGGCCGCCCGCGCGCGGATGCCCCCTCCCGGGGTCGGGCGCTGTCCTCTCCCCGGGACGGTCTCCACCTCGACGGGCGGCGTTCACATCGTCGGAGTATCGGCGGGAACTCCGGCGGGTGGAGCGAAGATGCCGGCCGCGGTGGTGGGGTCGGCGCGGCGTCGGGCGCGCGCGTGGCGGCCCCCGTGGGTCGCCGGTTGTTGCCGTGGTCGGTCTGGCGAAGCGCTGGAGGTGCGCGGGGCGGGCGCGGAAGCTGCGCGACGCCGGCGTGCGGGCGCCCGCGTGCGCTCGAGCGCGACGTCGCCCGCGCCGAGCGCACGCGGCGGAGGCGTCTAGCGGCCGCCGGCGTCGAGGACCGGTGCGGCGTCGGCTCTCCAGCCGCGCGCCGCGATCCGCCAGGAGCCGACCACCGTCTCGCCCTTCACCGCCCACAGCCGGTCGTGCAGGTTGACCGAGACGCAGACGTGGTTCGGCACGATGCGGACGCGGTCGCCGACGCGCGGGCGCCAGGACGTGGCCGACAGGTCGAGCACGCCGTGCTCCTCCGAGACCGTCTTGACGACGACCTCCGGGCGGTCGAGCAGCGCGCCGTAGCCGGGCGCGTCCGCGCCGCGGATCTCCTCGCGCGCCAGCGCCTTGGCCCCCGCGTCGACGACCGCCTGGCCGGGCACCGCCGTGCTCACGACCGTCGCCAGCACGGAGTACGCGCACTCGTCCCACGAGCAGGCGTCGACCACCGCCGTCGTCCGGTCGTTGAAGATGTAGGTGCCGGGCCGGATCTCGGTGAGTCCCGCCACCAGGTGCGACTGGTAGCCGGCGGGCGTCGAGCCGCCGCTCACGACCTCCGGCTCGAGGCCGGCCGCGGCGAGCGCGTCGAGGTGCCGGCGCAGGTCCGCCGCCAGCCGCTCCAGCACCGGCCCCTGCTCGCCGGTCCGCTGCCGGATGTGGCCCGGGTAGAACATGATGCCCCGGTAGGCGACGCCGGCGGCCTCCGCCGCCCGCCGCGCCAGCGCGACCGTCGCCGCGGGGTCCGGCACGCCCGCGCGGTGCATGCCCAGGTCGGCCTCGATGAGCACACCGATCGTGCGCCCCGCCGCGGCGGCCGCGGCCGCCAGCGCATCCAGCGCCTCGGCCGAGTCCAGCCCGACGGTCAGGCGCACGTGCGCCGGCAGCGCGAGCAGCCGCTCGAGCCGCCAGGCGCCGACCGGCGGGTACGCCATCAGGATGTCGTCGGCAACGTCGGCCATCACCTCGGCCTCGTGCACCGTCGCGACCGTCACGCCGGCGGCGCCGCGCCGGAGCTGCTCCACGGCCAGCTCCGGCGTCTTGTGCGTCTTCGTGTGCGGGCGCAGCGCCAGGCCATGCGACGCGGCGTAGGCGGCCATCCGGTCGAGGTTAGCCGCCATCCGCTCGACGTCGACGAGCGCGCTCGGGGTCTCCAGCTCGGGGAACAAAGGCGTCGCCATCAGCGGCCGCTCTTCTTCCCGGCCGGCTTGGCGTTCCCCGCGCCGCCCTTCGTCACCGCGAAGCTGCCGACGTGCACGTCGAGGTTGTGGTTGACGCGCAGCCCGGCGATGCCGTCGGGGTGCAGGTAGTTCCGCTCGCCGGCCCAGACGTGCGTGTCGTTGACGTACGCGCGCACGCTGTCCGCGCCGGCCACGAAGCGCAGCGTGTTCGTCGCCTTGCCGCCCTCGGGCAGCGCGTGGACCGCGGGGCTCTCGGTCCAGTCGACGATCGTGTGCACCTCGTCGCCGGCGCGGTGCTTCACCATGTACTTCCCGTCCTGGCGCACGATGAGGTAGATGTAGCTCTGGTTCGGGCCGTCCAGGTCCTTGCCGGCGATGAAGATGCCGTACCCCTCCGGGTGCCGCGACGGCGTCGACTGCGTGAAGCTCGCCTCGACCGTGTAGTTGCCGCTCACGGCGTCGGCCGGGCGCCAGTAGATCGCCGCCGGCCCGGAGGTGAAGTGATAGCCGCTCCCCATCGGCACGAACTTGACCGCCGAGAGCTGCGCGGTCGGCCGGTCCAGGCGCGCGTGCCAGCCGGCCGGCAGCGTGCCGCTCCCCGGCGCCGCCTTGTCCGGGTCCGAGCTGGGATTCTGCGCGGCCAGCGGCGCCGCGAGCGCGAGCGTGGCGAGAACGATCGGCAGGCTACGCATACGACCTCCGTTCGGGTTGGTCCGCGTCCTGGAAGAGTGAGGAAGGTACTCGCCGCGCGCGGCGCCGACCAGCCTCCTTGCCCCACCCGCCCGCCGGGGCGTACCATCACCGCGTGAGATCGCTGCCGCTCGTCCTGCTCAGCCTGCTCGGGCTGATCGCCGTCGCGCTCGGCCTCGGCCTCTGGCTCGTCCGCTCTCGCCGGCGCGCCAACCGCCAGCGCTACCGCGCGTTCCTCGAGGAGGCCGTCGCCGACGGGATCCTCACGCAGGAGGAGCTGGCGCAGCTCCGGGTGCTGCGCGACGAGGGCGACATCACCGACGCCGAGGCGCGCATGCTCGCCCTCTCCGTCTACCGCCGCGCGCTCGCGCAGGCCATGGCGGACTCGCGCGTCACGCCGGAGGAGGAGGCCACGCTCCAGCGCGTGCAGCGGGAGCTGGGCCTGACCGACGCCGACCTCGGCGCCGACCGCGACAACGTCCGCCGCATGCGGCTCCTCGCCCGGCTCGAGCGCGGCCAGCTCCCGGACGTCGAATCCCCCGTTGGGCTCCTCCCCGGCGAGCGCGGCCACTGGGTCGTCCACGCCACCCTCTGCGAGCGCCTCGCGCTCCCTGCCGGCCCCGCCAGCGGCCCGCCGAGCCAGCTCTTCGCCGTCGACGACACCGAGCCGTTCCGCGTCACCGGCCAGCGCGGCTCGCTCGCCCGCAGCCCGCTCGTCCTTCCCATGGACCTCGGCATCGTCGTCGTGACGAGCGGCGCGCTCCGCTTCCAGGGCGCGAAGGTGCAGCTCCAGTTCCCCCACGAGCGGCTCCGGAGGGTCGCGCTCTTCACCGACGGCCTCCGCGTCGACTACGCCGACCCGCCGCGCAGCCACTACTTCCTCCTCACCGACCCCGAGATCACCGCCGCCGTGCTGCTCCTGGCCGCGGGGCGCGGCCGCGGCGCCGCCGTCCCCGGCCGCACCGCGTAGGCGACGCCGCCGCCGTTACGGGACAGCCGCGGTGGCCGTTCCGCCACTGTGGGCCGCGCCACGGACCGGCGGGGCACACGTTCTGCGCACCTATGCCGCGGCTCACCGCATTGGACGACAAGGAGCCGTCGCATGAAGGATACGTTGCACCGATACACGGAGGCCCATCGCGACGAGGCGTTCGCCGAGCTGGCCGCCGAGCTGCGCGAGTTCAGCCACGACGGCCTCGTCGAGCTGCGCGCCGACCTCCTCAGGGGCGCCGTCGTCCGCGGGAGCTGGGCGGGGTGCGTCATCTCGTACAAGCGCGGGGCGCCCGGCTCCGCGCGCCGGGACCGGTTCGGCCGCGCCCGCAACGCCTTTACCGTCCTGTGGGACAACGGCTGGGTGACCGACGAGGAGGTGGCCGCCGCGATCGAGCGCGAGGTCGAGCGCCGGCGCGCGGCCGCGGCTCCGCCCGTGCCCGCGGCGGAGGCGACGCCGGCTCCCTCCGCGCCCGCGGCGGAGGCGGCGCCGGCTCCTGCCGCGCTCGAGGAGGAGGCGGCGATGGCGACGGCGGCGCCCTCCGCCTGACCGCGCGCCGCGCCCGCATCCACCGCTTCCCCGGCGCGTGACCGGCCGGAGCCCCACGCCGGCCGGTCCGCCGGCCCCCGCTCTTGCGTTTCGCCGCCGCCCGTGGAGAATTGCCTCCACCGGCGCGCGGGCCCCGCCGTCGCATCCCCAAGCCCGCCGTCCGTCTCGCCGCTCGGACGCTCGCGCCGGCATCCGCTGGTCCGATCCCGATTCGCAGTCTCGAGGCGTTCACCGACCCGCGTCGGAGGTCCCGATGGGCTCGACGCACCGGGCCGCGCTCGCGCTGGTCGGCATCCTCACGGTCGCCGACCTCTGGTCCGAGTACTACCTCGGCTTCGGGCTCCGGAACCCCGCCGCCCTCGCGGGCGTGCTCGCGGCCGTCGGCGCCGCCGCCGGCGTGGTGCGCAAGCTCCGCCCCAAGGCGCTCGACGAGATCGCGGCGGGCGCCGCCGCGGCCGCCGGCGTCGCCCTCCGCCCCGCCGTCCTCGTCGGCCTCGGCGCCGCCCTCACCCTCGCCATGGCCACGGTCTCCTCCGTCACCATCGTCGCCGACGGCGCCGCCGCGCCGGACTCGCTCGTCATCACTCCGCTCGACGACACCTCGGCCGCGACCCGCGGCCGCATCGGCCGCGGCGCCGCGCTCGCGCGCCTGCCGATCGTCGTCTCCCCGTTCGGTCGCGCCGTGCGCGTGGAGGCGCCGGGGTAGGTGCCCGCCGTCTTCACGGTCCGTCCGCTCGTCGGGCTCACCGTCCGGCTGGGCGCCGACCTGCGCTGGTCGCCGTCGGTGCTGCTCCGCCTGGGCGCGGCGGCGACGGGCGCGCTGGGCGACGACGCGTGCCTCCACGTCTGGCGGGTGTCGGACGGCCGGCGCGACCTGCTCGCGGCGGACTCCGGCCACGTCGCGGCCGCGTTCCTGCTCGGGCGTCCGCGTCCGATCGACCCGGAGGACGTCGCCGACTGGGAGCGCGAGCTGCGCGCCGCCCGGGCGCCCGACGCGTCCATCGCCGCGCTGGTCCGCGGATGGAAGACGCCGCGGGCGTTGCGCCTGGACCGGCCGCTCGCGCCGGGCGATCACCTGGTGGCGGAGGTCGCCTACCCCGGCGGCGAGCCCGTCGCCGTCGCCGCGCTAACGCTCCCCGCCACCGATCTCGTGGATGTCGCGCTGTTGGACCTGAACCCGTGAGGTCCGGGATGACGCGCTCACGTACCCTGGCCCTGGCGCTGCTCGCGGCCGGCGCGCTCGGCGCGCCGCCCGCGGCGGCGCAGGGCCCTACGCCCGTCGGCGTCTTCTTCCGCCTCGCCGATCCGCGCTTCCACACCCGCTTCGGCGCCCAGGCCGACGCCGTCGAGCGCTCCATCGCCGACACCGTCGCCGTCCAGCTCGCGCGCCGGATCGGCGTCGTCCGCTTCCTCGCCAACACGGCCGCCGACTACCGGCTCGTGCTCAGCATCGACCGGCGCGACCGCGCCTCGGCCGGCGCGTTCGACGAGCGCGGCATCTGGGCGCGGCTCGAGTCCCCCGACGCGCCGAGCGCCGAGATCTACTGGCTCGGGCTGCGTCCCGCCGACGCGGCGACCCGCCCGGTCGGCTCCGCGGGGAACTTGCGCGCCGAGGTGGCCACGCTTCTCGAGCACGCGGACCTCGGGCTGCTGAAGGAGAAGCTGCTGCGGAACGTGCCGATCTCGCACAGCGCGCTACCGTGGGACCGCCCCGTCGGTTGGGCGATCCCGCTCACGCACGACGACCTGTGCATCCAGGACATGAGCGTGCTCCGCGTCGCAAGCTCCGTGCGGCAGGGCGCGATGTCGCTCGCGCGCTCGTACGACGCCGCCGTGACCGGCTCCTTCGCCGTCGAGCCGCCCGTGCCGGCGGCGGCGCGGCCGTTCCTCCGGCGCGTGTTCACGGAGCCGGTCGACGTCGCGCACCGCGCCGACAGCGCCGCGGCGCCCTGACCGTGACGGCCGTCTACGTGCTCGACTACCAGCCCGACCCCGACTGCCACCCCGAGCCGGTCCCGCCGCCGGCGGCGGGGCAGGGAGGGACCGGCCGATGAGCACGCGCATCCTCCTCGCCGCCTGGCTGCTGGCCGGCGCACCGCTCGCCGCCCGCGCGTCCGCCCAGGAGCCCGCGCGGGGCTGGGCGACGAGCATCGAGCTCGCCGTCGTCCGCAGTTCGGCGGGCGACTTCGCCGCCGCCGCCCGCCTGCTCCGCGGCGCGCTCGCCGCGTGCGCCGCAGCCTCGGAGGGGCGCGGCTGCCGGCGCGGCGTCAACTACTCGCTCGGCTACATCTACCAGGTGAAGAGCCGGCGCGACCCCGCCGGCCGGGACTCGTTGCTCGCCCGCGCCGCGGAGTTCTACCGCGCCGCGCTCGCCATCGACTCGAGCGACGCCGCCGCCGTCTACAACCTCGCGCTCGTCTATCGCGACGCGCCGCCGGATCCCGCCCACGAGGCGTTCCTCCGGGACGCCGCGCGCCGCGCCCGGCGGCGCCCCGCCGTTCGCCTCTCTTCTCGAGGAACGCGCCCGTCTGGACGCGGCGCTGTCTGCCGGCGCGCCGGGCGCCGACTCCGCCGCCTGTGAACCGACAGCCATCGACCGCGCCGTCGCCTCGGCGCCGGCGCCGCGCGATATCCCTGGCTTCGCCGCGCGCCAGCGCTTCAAGCTGCTGGCCGACTGCGCTCGCGTCGGACCGCGGCGCGCCCGCCCGCAGCTCGCCGCCGCCGCGCTCCTGCTCGTCCACGACGGTCGCGTGCCCCTCGTCGGCATCGGCGATTTCCGGCGCCTCGACGCCGTCCGCGCGCGCGTCCTCAACACGGCGACGGTGCCGCGACCCGAGATCTACCTCGACCTCGACGCCCGGACACCGCCGCCCACCGCGCTCCGCTTCTCCGCGCCCGCCGACGCCCGCCCGGCGTACGTCGCGCTCCCGGACGAGATCGTGCTCGCCGCCCGCATCGTGCGCGCCCTCGGGCCTGGACGCGACGCCGTTCCCCTGCGCATCATGGATGGCATCGTCGAGTTGGCGCCGCCGCCCGGTGTCGCGCCCGAGGACGTCGCGGGCCGGATCCGCGGCCTCCCCGGGGTCAGGGCGGTCCGGCTCGACCCGAGAGCCGTCGTCGCCGCGCCCCGCTGAGCGCGCGGCGGCGCCCTTCCGCCGCCGCGATGCCCTGAGTTCACCGCCCGTGCGACGCCTGGTTCCCGCCGCTGGCCTCGCGCCCGCCGCCGCACGAATGCTCCTGCCCGCGCGCCCGAACGCCTCCGCGGCCGCGGGCGCGCGCGCGGCCGCGCTCGGCGCCGCGCGAGTCGTCGCGCTCGCGGCCGCGCTGGTCACGGCGCCCGCGCTGGCCGGCTGCGCGCGCGACGCCACGACCGCCCCCGAAGGGCCGGGCGCGCCGCCCGCCGCCGTCGGGCCGCCCCGCACGGCCCCGCCCGACCTCGCCGAGCTCGGCAGCCGGATCTTCGACGACCGGGGCCTCTCGTTGAACCGCAACCAGGCGTGCGCCTCCTGCCACGACGCCGCCTACGGCTTCACGGCACCCCTGCCCGGGGTGAACGCCGGCGGCGCCGTCATGGAGGGGTCGATCGCCGGCGTCTTCGGCAAGCGCAAGCCGCCCTCCGCGGCGTACGCCACGTTCGCCCCGGTCTTGCACCGCGACCCCGGCTCCGGCGACTGGGTCGGCGGCGCGTTCTGGGATGGGCGCGCCACCGGCGCCCGCCTCGGCATCGCCGCCGCCGAGCAGGCCCAGGAGCCGCTCCTCGCCCACACCGAGCAGGCGCTCCCCGACGCCGCCTGCGTCGTCTACCGGGTGACGCACTCCACCTACGCGTCGATCTACGAGGCCGAGTGGGGACGCGACGCCTTCGACATCGCGTTCCCGGCCGACATCGACCGACTCTGCCAGCAGCCCGGCGCCACCGTCCCCCTGAGCGGCCGCGACCGCGAGCAGGTCGCGCGCGAATTCGACCACGTCGCCCTCAGCATCGCGGCGTACGAGGCGTCCGCCATCGTCAGCCCGTTCAGCTCGAAGTTCGACGCCTGGAAGCGCGGGCTCGCCACGCTCACCCCCGAGGAGGCCCGCGGCCTCGCGCTCTTCGAGGGGAAGGCCCGTTGCGCCGTCTGCCACCCGAGCGGCGGCGACCGGCCGCTGTTCACCGACTTCGGCTACGACAACAACGGCGTCCCCGCGAACCCCGCGAACCCCGCGCTCCTCGCCGACCCCACGTACCGCGACCCCGGCCTCGGCGGCATCACGCACGCGCCCGACGACCTCGGCCGGCACAAGGTCCCCACGCTCCGCAACGTCGACCGCCGGCCGTCCCCCGGTGCCGTCAAGGCGTACATGCACAACGGCGTGTTCAAGTCGCTCGAGGAGGTCGTCCACTTCTACAACACGCGCGACGTGCTGCCGCGCTGCGGCGCGGCTGCCCCCGCCGACGGAGGCACGGGCGCGGCGCTGGCTCGGGGATTGCCTCCGGGCTCCGGGGACGCGGGCAACGGAGCGCGCGTCGGGATCGACTGCTGGCCGGCGCCGGAGGTCCCGGAGAACGTCAACCGCACCGACATCGGCAACCTCGGGCTCACGCCGGAGGAGGAAGCCGCCATCGTCGCGTTCCTGAAGACGCTCAGCGATGGGTACTCGGCGCCGCGGCAGCCGTGAGGGGGCGCCGGCGCGGAGGGCGAAGCGCGCCCGGTCCGGATCCGGACCCGATCCGCCGCCGATCGGTGCCGTGGCGTCCACGCGCCGCGCCGGCGATCCTTAGAGCGGCTGCGCTCCCCGCCGCCGGCGACTGCCTCGCTCCCACTCGTCCCCCCCGCTGGAGAGCCCCATGCTGAGACGGTTGCTGGCAGCACTCGCGGTCCTCGCGCTGGCGACACCCGCGCACGCACAGCTTCAGATCGGGTCGGCCACGGCATCCTGGGATTACCTCGGCGGGATCTACGCATTCCGCTTCCTCGTCTGGAACGCCTCCGACGCCTCGACGAACCCGTACGCCGTCATCACGGGCCTCACCTTCTCCGACCTGCCCGTGCGCATCGTCGACGAGGCGGGCGCGCCGAACAACCACCAGCCGGTCGCCTACACCCTCGGAGACCCGATCGTGGGAGAGCGAACCTCCGGGCCGACGACCGGCGGCACACCGGATCCGTGGCACCAGACGGCCGGCGACCTCACCAGCTTCTCCATCGGCGGCACGCCGATCGCCAGCTCCTGCGCCTCCACCCTCCTCCCCGGCCTCTGGGTGACCCCGCAGTGCGGGCCCGGGGGCGTCGTCGACGGGTCCACGAACGGCGGCTGGATCGAGCTGCGCTTCACGGACACCGCGTTCCTGTTCCAGGACCTCACGCCATCCCAGCCGTACAGCGGGCGGATCACCCTGCACTGGGACGACGCCAGGGCGCTTGGTCTGGTCACCCCGGAGCCCGGCTCGCTCACGCTCCTCGGGAGCGGCCTGATCGGCCTCGCCGCCGCCGTCCGGCGGCGTCGGCGGGGAGCGCCCGGTCCCCGGCGATCGCGCCGGCGATCGACCGGCGCTCGGACCGGCCTACCCGACGGCCGGTGATGCTGCTAATTTTCCTGGCGCCGCGGGGGGGCGCGCGCTGCGGCCGGTCCGCATGCAGGCATTCGTCTCCGCGCCGCCGCACGTCCCGCGGCACGTCCGGAACGGCGCCGCCGACGCCGGGTAGATCCGGACGGATCCCACACCTTCGGGCCTGTAGCTCAGCTGGGAGAGCACCTGCTTTGCAAGCAGGGGGTCACCGGTTCGATCCCGGTCAGGTCCA
>JADGGV010000494.1 GCA_019689775.1 Gemmatimonadota bacterium | reverse complement strand
CCCGTACGAGGAGGCGGGGACATGGGGCGCCGCCGCTCCGGTGGGCACGCCGGCGGGCGGGGAAGCCGAGGCCTGGACCGGCGCCGCGCCGGCCGGCACGACGGCCGACGGCGAGGCGGGGGTTTGGGCCGCCGCCGCCGACGCGCCCCCGGCCGCGAGCGGGGAGCCGTCCACGGCGCTCGCGTCCGCGAACGCCGGTGGCGCGGTGCTCGACCCGGCGGCGCTCGAGCTTGTGGAGCGCCTGGAGGCCGCCGCGCGGCGACTGCGCGAGCACGGCACGGCCGGGCTGGCGGTCGACCTGCTCAACGGCGATCGGTTCGACGCCATGCTCGCCGGCATCCTGACAGGTTTCCTGGCCGCCCGACGTGGCTAGCCCCGGCTTGGCGCTCACCGACCGGATCCGCGCGCGGATCCGCGAGATCCCGGACTTCCCGCGTCCGGGAATCAACTTCATGGACATCACGCCGCTGCTCGCGGACGGCGAGCTGTTCGGCGAGGTGATCGACGCGCTGGCCGCTGCCGCGGGACCGGACATCGATCTCGTGGTCGGCATCGAGTCACGCGGCTTCATCTTCGGCGCTGCGCTGGCGTACCGGCTCCGCTGCGGCTTCGTGCCCGTTCGCAAGCCCGGGAAGCTGCCGTTCCGCACGCACCGCGTGGACTACACCCTCGAGTACGGCACCGACGGGCTGGAAGCGCACGAGGACGCCATCGCCCCGGGAATGCGGGTGGTCCTGGTCGACGACGTCCTCGCCACCGGCGGCACCGCCGCGGCGACGGCGCAGCTCGTGACGCGGTTCGGCGGGGAGCTGGTCGCGGCGCTGTTCGTCCTCGAGCTCGGCTTCCTCCGCGGCCGGGAGCGGCTCGCGGGCGGCCCGCCGGTCCATTCGCTGATCCGCTACGACTGAGAGCGCGCGGTCCGCGCCCGCCGCAGACGCCCGGTGGCCTCCCGCCGCCGGGCGTCTTGCGTTCCAGGCGGCGCTCGGGGTCGCGCGTTGTTCACGGCGTGAACCGGCGCCCGGGCGCCTCGCGTCGACCGGCGGCGCCGCGGTCGTGTGGCCGAAGGTCCAATGCCACGGCCATCCGGCGCGACCGAGGTTTCCTGGTGGAGCGCCCTGCGCTCCGTCGCCCCACGCGCCCGCGCCCGCATCCCGGGAGATCCAGGGTCTCCGGAGGCATGCGTGAACAGCACACCGCAGGTGAACGACGAGTCCGGCGACGCGTGCTCCGGCGCGTACCACCCCGATGGACTCCGCATCGAGCTGGCGACGTCCGCCGGGGCGACCCCGTCGCCGAGCGCCGAGCGCCTCGAGCGCGCCGAGCCCCTCGGACGCGTCGAGCCCTCGGAGCGCATCGAGCCCATCGGCCCTGTCACGCCGGTCGCGCCGACGCCCGGTGGGCCGGGGCGGGCGCCACCGCCGGCTCCCGACACGCTCGCCGACGATCTCGTCCTGCTCGAGGGCGGGACGTTCCTGATGGGCTCCGGCGACGGCAGCGGCTTCCCCGCGGACGGCGAAGGCCCGGTGCGGGAGGTGAGGCTCCGCCCGTTCCGCATCGGGCGGTACGCGGTGAGCAACGCCCGGTTCGCCGAGTTCGTCGCGGCGACGGGATACTGTACCGACGCCGAGCGCTTCGGCTGGTCCTTCGTCTTCGTGGGCTTCCTTCCGGCGAACTTCCCGCCGACGCGCGCCGTCGCGGAGGCCCCCTGGTGGCGGCAGGTGTTCGGGGCGGATTGGCGGCACCCGGAAGGCCCGCACTCGTCGATTGCGGAGCGCATGGATCACGCGGTGGTCCACACGTCCTGGAACGATGCGCAGGCGTACTGCCGGTGGGCCGGCGTGCGTCTGCCGACGGAGGCGGAGTGGGAGTACGCGGCGCGTGGCGGCCTCGTGCAGAAGCGGTTCCCCTGGGGCGACGAGCTGCGCCCCGGCGGCCGGCACATGTGCAACATCTGGCAGGGCACGTTCCCGACCGTCAACACCGGTGAGGACGGCTACGTGGGCACCGCGCCGGTCGACGCGTTCGAGCCGAACGGGTACGGCCTCCACAACGTCGCCGGGAACGTCTGGGAGTGGTGCAACGACTGGTTCAGCCCGACGTGGCATCGGACGGGCGCGCGCGTCGATCCGCGCGGCCCGGCGACCGGCTCCGCGCGAGTCATCCGCGGCGGGTCGTTCCTCTGCCACGCGTCCTACTGCGACCGTTACCGCGTCGCGGCACGCAGCTCGAACACGCCGGACAGCTCGACGGGGCACACGGGATTCCGGGTCGCGGCGGACGCGTAGCGACAACGCCAACGAAGGGGCGCTGCGCGGGGCGCGCGGCCGGGCGGCTCGGGCCCGTACCGGGCCGCCGCCGTGCACGCCGAGGAGGAGTGCCATGCGTGTCGGACCGGTCCAGCTCATCGCCCTGGCCTTCGGCGAGAACGACACCAACCGCGTGCGCGAGCGCCTCGAGGCGCTCCACGGTCGAGGCGTCGTCCGACTCCTGGACATCCTGTACGTGCGACGGAGCGCCGGCGGACGCCTCACGGTCCAGCCGGTCGACGACCGCGCGGCCTCGCACGCGCCAGCGTCCGGCGCGGCCATCCGCCGCCTGGTGGGGCTCGACGTGCCGCACCCGGCCGGCGGCGTCGCGAGCGGGGGCGTGCGCGACGACGCCTGCGCCCGCGGCATCCCCGCCGCGGACGTCCGGGCCGTCATCGACGCCGTCCCCCGCGGCTCGGGCGCCGCGCTCCTGCTGGTCGAACATGCGTGGGCGGCGCGCCTGGCGGGGAGCGTGCGCGAGTTCGGCGGGCGGGTGCTGGCTCAGGGCCTCCTGGCCCGCGACGCCGTCGACCTCGCCGCCCCCGAGCTCGACTCCGCGGCCGCCGCCGAGCGGGCCGCGCTGCGCGAGAGCGCACGCCGGAGCGCCCGCGTGCTCGACGCCCTGGCCCTCGCCCGTCCTGGCGACGACGGCGCCGCCGACACCGGCGCCGCGCTGACCTTCCGGCCCGCTTCCGCCGTGGCCGCCGAGGCGCTGCGGGTCCTCATCCGCGCCGACGTGCTCGACGAGGCCGATGCCGAATCGGCGCTCGCCGCCCTCGCCGATGCGGGCCTCGTCGACGGCGCCGCCCTCGACCGGGCGCTCGAGGCCGCCGCCGCACAGCGCGCCGGCGCCGAGTCTCACGGTCGCGGCCCCCGGGGGGGGCCCCCCCCCCCCGGGGGCCCCCGCGCCCCCGGCCCCCCC
>JADGGV010000493.1 GCA_019689775.1 Gemmatimonadota bacterium | reverse complement strand
CGCCCGCACCGCCCGGAATCCCCGCACGACCCGCCGTACGCCGCCGCCGCACGCCGAATCCTCCGCTCCCCGACTTACACCCGGCCCATGCTCCCATACTCTCCAGCGTGGAACTCGAGCGGCCCGCCCCGATGCGGGAGATCCCCGGGTTCCGGGGCGGCCGCCGGTGCGCCCACACGGGCAGGGAGGTGGCCGTATGTTGACGCTCAGACCCAGGAACCGACTCCCCGATCTGCTCAAGGAGAGCGGGGACATCTTCGACACGCTCTTCCGCGAGTTCCTGACCGGACCGACCGCCGCGCCGTTCGCGACCGACATGCTCGGCTGGTCCCCCGTCGTCGACCTCGTCGACGCGGGCGAAGAGTACGTCCTCTCGGCGGAGATCCCCGGCGTCAAGCCCGAGGACGTCGACGTCGAGTTCATCGACGGCGTGCTCACGCTGCGCGGCACGAAGAAGGCCGAGTACGAGGCGAAGGGAAGCAAGTACCACCTCTTCGAGCGCGGCTACGGCGCGTTCGAGCGGTCCTTCCGCCTGCCGCCGTCGATCGAGCCCGAGGGGATCAAGGCCGAGTTCGAGGATGGGGTCGTCACCGTCCACATCCCGAAGATGAAGGCGGCCGTCGCGAAGAAGATCGAGATCGCCGTCGCGAAGTAGCGCCCCACCGGCCCGGGCCGACCTCGGCCCGGGCCGCCCGACGCGACCGCGCCAGGCGGCGCCTCGCCCGCCTCGCGCCGCGATCGCTCCGGCCGCTCGGGGGCATCCCCGGTCGGGAGCTGTCGGCCAGCCATATTGCCGCCGGCACCGCCGGCGGCGCATCGTAGCCCGCGGAATCGGGCGGCATGTCGCGCAGCTCCACCGAAACGATGCCCTCGAGCGACCGAACCCTGGCCGGAGGCCTCGCTCCGCCGCCTGACACGCCGCAGCGCCCACGCGCGGACGACGCGGCGGAGCCGTTCTGGAGCATCCCGGCGGACGAGCTCGCCCGCCGCCTCGGCGCCTCCGCCGACGGCCTCGCCTCCGCCGAAGCCGAGCAGCGCCTCGCGCGCGCGGGACCGAACACGCTCGAGGCCCGCCCCGAGCACACCACGCTGCGGCTCCTGATCGCCCAGTTCAGGAGCCCCATCACGCTCCTGCTCCTCGCCGCCGCCGCCGTCGCCTTCACGCTCGGCGATCACGCCGACGCCCTCATCATCGCCGCCATCGTCCTGGCCAGCGGCCTCCTCGGCTTCTGGCAGGAGCACGCCGCCGGCGACGCGGTCCGCCGCCTCCTCGCCCTCGTGCGCCTCCACGCCACCGTGCTGCGCGACGGCGCGCCCCAGGAGATCCCCACCGAGCGCGTCGTCCCGGGCGACGTCGTCCTCCTCGCCGCCGGCGACGGCATCCCCGGCGACGCCCGGCTCCTCGACGCGAACGCCCTCTTCGTCGACGAGGCCGCGCTCACCGGCGAGAGCTACCCCGCCGAGAAGACCCCCGGCACGCTCCCCGCCGACACCCCGCTCGCCGCCCGCACCTGCGCCGTCTTCGCCGGCACCCACGTGACCAGCGGGAGCGGCCGCGCCCTCGTCGTCCGCACCGGCAAGGCGACGGAGTTCGGCCGCATCGCCGGCCGGCTCCGCGTCCGCCCCCCGGAGACCGCCTTCGAGCACGGCGTCCGCCGCTTCGGCTACCTCCTCCTGGAGATCACGCTCCTGCTCACGATCGGCATCTTCGCGGTCAACGTCTACTTCGACCGCCCCGTGCTCGAGGCGCTCCTCTTCGCCCTCGCGCTCGCCGTCGGGCTCACGCCTCAGCTCCTCCCCGCCATCGTCAGCGTCAACCTCGCCCACGGCGCCCGGCGCATGGCCGAGCGCAAGGTCGTCGTCAAGCGCCTCGCCACCATCGAGGACTTCGGCAGCATGGACGTCCTCTGCTCCGACAAGACCGGCACGCTCACCGAGGGACACGTCACCCTCCAGGCCGCGCTCGACGTCACCGGCCAGGCCAGCGACCGCGTCCTCCGTCTCGCCGCCATCAACGCCGCGTTCCAGACCGGCTACGCCAACCCGATGGACCAGGCGATCCGCGCCCGCGCGCCCGACCTCGTCGGCTGGGAGAAGCTCGACGAGCTGCCCTACGACTTCGTCCGCCGCCGCCTCAGCATCCTCGCCCGCCACGACGCCGAGCGCCTCCTCGTCGCCAAGGGCGCCGTCCCCGGCATCCTCGACATCTGCCGCTCCGCCATGCTCCCCGACGGCCGCATCGTCCCGATCGCCACGCTCGCCGAAGCCTTCCGCCGCCGTTGCGACGCGCTCAACCGCCAGGGACTGCGCACGCTCGGCGTCGCCTACCGCACCTTCGACGAGGACCGCCCCCTCGCTCCAGGTGACGAGGCCGACCTCACCCTCGTCGGGCTCCTCACGTTCCTCGACCCCCCCAAGCCCCGCGCCGCCGAGGCCGTCGACGCGCTCCGCCGCCTCGGCGTCCGCCTCAAGCTCGTCACCGGCGACAACCGCCTCGTCGCTGCCACGATCGCCGAGGGCGTCGGCCTCTCCACCGCCGGCCCCGTCGTCGGCGCCGACATCCGCCACCTCAGCGACGCCGCGCTCATCCACCGCGCCGCCACCACCGACGTCTTCGCCGAGATCGAGCCGAACCAGAAGGAGCGCATCGTCCGCGCGCTGCGCCACGGCGGCAGCGTCGTCGGCTACATCGGCGACGGGATCAACGACGCCGCCGCGCTCCACGCCGCCGACGTCGGCATCTCCGTCGAGGGCGCGGTCGACGTCGCCAAGGAGGCCGCCGCGATCGTGCTCCTCGAGCCCGACCTCGGCGTGCTCGCCGACGGCGTGCGCGAGGGAAGACGCACCTTCGCCAACACGCTCAAGTACGTGTTCATGGCCACCAGCGCGAACTTCGGGAATATGTTCAGCATGGCCGGCGCCTCGCTCTTCCTCCCCTTCCTCCCCCTCCTCCCGACCCAGATCCTGCTCATGAACCTCCTCACCGACCTCCCCGAGATGACCATCGCCACCGACACCGTCGACGCCGAGCTCGTCGAGGCGCCCCGCCGCTGGGACGTCCCCTTCATCCGCCGCTTCATGCTCACGTTCGGCGCGCTCAGCTCCGTCTTCGATTATCTCACGTTCGCCGCGCTCCTCCTCGCCGGCGCCGCCATCCCCGGCTTCCGCACCGCCTGGTTCGTCGAGTCCGTCGCCTCCGCCGCCGTCATCGTCCTCGTCATCCGCACGCGACGCCCCGCCTTCCGCAGCCGCCCCAGCCC
>JADGGV010000492.1 GCA_019689775.1 Gemmatimonadota bacterium | reverse complement strand
GGGGAGGTCCGCGGCGCCGCGGGCCCGGGGACGCGCGGGTCGTCGAAGGACGCGACGGCTGGACGGGCGCGGGCCCGTCCAGCCGTCGTGCGTGGTGCGTGCGGGGAGCGCGCGTCGAGCGGCCGCGGCTACGCGCCGGCGCCGTCGAGGTACTTCCGGAACCAATCCACCGTCAGCGGCCACGCCTGCTTCGTGGCGGCGAGGTTCGCGCCGTTCTGGCCGTCCTGCTGGCGCAGGAAGCCGTGGCCGGCGCCGGGGAAGATCCGATACGTGTAGGTCTTGCCCATCGCCTTCATGGCCGAGTCGGCGGGCGGGATCGTGGCGTCGACGCGGGCGTCGTTCTCGCCGTAGAGGCCGAGGACCGGCGCCCGGATCTTCGCCAGCTCCGCCGTGGCCGGGGAGGTGCCGTAGTAGACGACGGCCGCGCCCAGCTCCGGCGAGGCGACGGCGTGCGCGAAGGAGACGCCGCCGCCCCAGCAGAAGCCGACGATGCCGTACTTCGGCTGCGCAGCCGGCAGGCTCATGCCGTACTTCGCGACGGCGAGGAGGTCGCGGTGGATGGCGGCGGGCTCCAGCGTGCGGATCGCCGCGCGCGCCGAATCCGGGTTCGTCTCGCCGGCCTCCGTGTTCGGCAGGTTCTTCATCGTCAGCAGATCGGGCGCGATGGCGATGAAGCCGTCGGCCGCGAGCTGGTCCGCCACGGCGCGGATCCAGTTGGAGAGGCCGAAGATCTCGTGCACGACGAGGACGACGGGGGCCTTGTCCTTCCGCTCGGGGTAGACGACCCAGGCGCGCACGCTATCCGTCGGGCTCGTCCGCACGACGACCCATTCGCCATGGCGCGGTGAGGCGGCGAGGCGCGCCTGCGCGTCCGCGGCGCCGGCGGGGAGCCCGCCCGCCTGCTGCGGGCCGACCGCGGCGGCGGCGGCCGGCGCGGGTTGCGCGTGCCCGGCGTGCCCGTCGGCGGGCGCGTTCGCGCCGGCGCGGGCGCACGCCGCCACGGCGGCGATCAGCGGGATCAGGCGAAGGGCGCGTCGATGCGTGCGGGGCCCGGTCATCGGTCACCTCCAGGGTTCGGGACGCGACAAGCTGTGCGCGGTCGGGTGGAAAGATCAAGCGCGGTGCGGGCGGGGACGTCAACGAAACACCCTCACACGGAGACGTCGAGGCGCGGAGCCGGGGATCACTGCCCGGCCGCCCTCCGTGCCTCCGCGTCTTCGCGTGAACTGCTGTCTTAAGGAGCCGGCCCCGGCCCGCGGACCCGACGAGGCGCCCCCGCGGCCTCCCGGGCCCGACGCGCCGTCAACGGATAAATTCACGAATGCCGCTTCTCACCGTACAGGATCTGCGCAAGAGCTACGGCACGCGCATCGTGCTCGACGGCGTCTCGTTCGCCGTCGAGGAGGGCGAGCGTGTGGGTTTCATCGGCGTGAACGGGTCGGGGAAGTCGACGCTGTTCCGCATCGTCGCGGGCGTGGAGGGGCGCGAGGGCGGGACGATCGCGCTGCGGCGCGACGCGACCGTCGGTTACCTCGCGCAGGAGCCGGAGTTCGGCGAGGCGGAGAGCATCCGGAGCGCGGTCGCGGCGGGACGGCCGGCGCTCGGCGCGGCGCTCGTCGCCTGGCAGGAGGTGGCCCGACGGCTCGCGGAGCCGGGCGCGGACCACGACCGGCTGCTCGCGCGCCAGGCGGAACTGTCCGCGGAGATCGAGCGGCTCGGCGGCTGGGACTGGGAGCACCGCGTCGAGGCGATGCTGACGCGCCTCGGCATCGCCGAGCCGGACCGGCCGGTCGCGGGGCTCTCGGGCGGGGAGCGCAAGCGGGTCGCGCTCGCGCGCGTGCTGCTGGCGACACCGGACCTGCTCCTCCTCGACGAGCCGACGAACCACCTCGACGCCGACACCGTGCTGTTCCTCGAGGAGTACCTCGAGTCCTACCCGGGCGCGGTCATGCTCATCACGCACGATCGCTACGTCCTCGACCGCGTCGTCGATCGGATGATCGAGGTTGCGGCCGGCCGGCTGACCTCCTACGACGGCGCGTACCAGGAGTACCTCCAGGCGAAGGCGGAGGAGGCCGAGCGGCTCGGCATCGAGGACGAGAAGCGGCGCAAGCTCATCGCCAAGGAGCTGGACTGGGTGCGCCGCTCGCCGCCGGCGCGCACCGGGAAGCCGCGCGCGCGGATCCAGCGGCTGGAGGCGCTCCGCGAGCAGCAGCGGCAGCGGCGCATGCAGCGGCCGCGCGAGCTGAGCGCCATCGCGCCGCCCGCGCCGCGGCTCGGCCGCACCGTTCTCGAGCTGCACCACGTCACGAAGGCGTACGGCGAGCGGGTGCTGATCCGCGACTTCAGCACGATCCTGCGCGCCGGCGAGCGGATCGGCATCATCGGGCCGAACGGGGCAGGGAAGACCACGCTGCTGAAGATCATCCTCGGCCAGGAACCGGCGGACGCGGGGGAGATCGTGCTCGGCGAGAACACGCGGATCGCGTACTTCGACCAGACGCGCAGCGACCTCGACCCGGAGACGTCCGTCTACGACGCCGTCGCCGGCACGGACTGGGTCACGGTCGGCGGGCGCCGCGTGCACCTGCGCAGCTACCTCGAGGACTTCCTGTTCCCGGCGCCGGTGCAGCAGCAGAAGGTCGCGTCGCTCTCGGGCGGCGAGCGCAACCGCCTCCTGCTCGCGAAGCTGCTCCTCCAGGAGTCGAACCTCCTCATCCTCGACGAGCCGACGAACGACCTCGACCTGGTCACGCTCCGCGCGCTCGAGTCCGTCCTCGCCGACTACGCGGGCGCCGTGCTCGTCGCCACGCACGACCGCTTCTTCCTCGACAAGGTCGCCACCGCGCTGTTCGTCTTCGAGGGCGACGGCGTCGTTCACCGCCACGAGGGCGGCTACGAGCTGTACCGCCGGCTCCGCGCGGAGCGCGAGGCGGCGGAGCGTGCGGCGCGCGAGGAGCGCGAGGCGCGCGAACGCCAGCGCACGCGTCGGCCGGCCGCGCCCGGCGCGACGGGCGCGCGCGACGCGGGCAAGCGCCTGACGTGGAAGGAGGCCCGCGAGCTGGAAGGCCTCGAGGAGCGGATCCTCGCCGCGGAGGCGGAGCGCGACGCGCTCGCCGCGCGCCTTGGCGACCCCGCGCTCTACGCCGGCGATGGCGCCGAGGTCGCCCGCCTGACCGCGGAGTACGACGCCGCCGTCGCGCGCGTCGACGCGCTCTACGCCCGCTGGGCGGAGCTGGAGGAGAAGGCGAACGGTTGAGGCGGAGGGTGGGCG
>JADGGV010000491.1 GCA_019689775.1 Gemmatimonadota bacterium | reverse complement strand
ACGCAGGCGGGGAGGCCGGCCGAGGGAGAGGAGCAGCGACGGGGCCGGGCCGCGATCGGGCGGGCGGTCAGGCGGTGGCGGGGAACGGATTTTTGAACCACAGAGAGCACAGAGAACACGGAGAATTGGAGAACAGAGGAGAGGTGTGGAGGTGCGTAGTCGAGATAGACAAGGTAGAGCGATCGAGGGCGGGGGTGTGGAGGACTGGGGGACCTCCATCGGGGACGGTGGAACGCCGGCGACGTCGCATTGGGGACGGTGGAACGCCGGCGCCGGCGGCGGTGCGGACGGCGATGGGGTAGCGCAGTCGTAAGATGCCCGGGCGGCTCGGCGCCCCGTAGAACGCCGAACCGCCCGCGTATCTCTCTTTCTCGGTGTTCTCGGTGCTCTCTGTGGTTCAAAAGTTTTTCACCGCCGATACTGCACCGGCCCGTCATCGAGCGTACGGTAGCGCTCGAGCAGCTCCGTCTGCCGGGTCTCCTTCGGCATCTCGCGGCCCTTGATGTAGACCCGCTCGACGCGCGTCGTCAGCTCGAAGGGGTCGCCGGACCAGAGCACGACGTCGGCGTCCTTGCCGGGCTCGAGGGTGCCGTAGCGGTCGGCGATGCCGAAGATGCGGGCCGGGTTGACGGTGACGGCGCGCAGCGCGGCGTCGTAGGGCATGCCGTAGGAGACGGCGTTGCCGGCGAACTGCTTGAGGTCCCGGGCGTTGTGGGAGTCGAACGTGGCGAAGGCGACGTCGACGCCGGCGTTCGCGAGACGGCCGGCGTTCTCGAGCGTGGCGCCGACCCACTCGAAGTCCGGGAGGTTGTCGATCGGGTTGAGGATGACCGGGACGTGGGCGCGCGCGATCTCGGGGGCGACGCGCCAGCCTTCCTGGACGCCGGAGAGGACGAGCTTGACGTTGTACTCGCGCGCGACGCGGAGCACCGTCAGGATGTCGCTGGCGCGGTCGACCTTGACGACGAGCGGGAGCCGGCCCTCGACGACCGGGATGAGCGCCTCGAGATCGAGACGGCTGAGCGCGTACGGGCGCCGCTGGTTGGCCTCGAAGGCCCGGCGGTTGGCCGCGTAGTCCTTCGCGTCCTGGAGCGCCTCGCGCAGCTCGAGGATGGCCGCGCCGCGCGCGCCGCCGGCGATCTCGGCGCCCTGCGAGCCGAGCACGACGTGCATGGCGGCGGGCGCGCGGTCGACCATCGAGGTGGGATCGGTGCCGAGATCGATGACGGCCCCCTGCCCGGCGATGATGGAGTGGGCGTTGCGGCCGCCGACGGTGGGCGCGACGGCGGCGCGGGTGATCCCCTCGACGCGCTGGACCGGGATGACGGTCGAGAACGGGTTGATCTCGTCGGCGACGGTGAACGCTGCGGAGAGGTGGGGCTCGTTCACGCTCAGGTCGTTCGTGCCGCGGACGGCGCCGATCTCGACGGCACCGAGGCCGGTCGAGGCGTCGAAGAAGCCGGGGGTGACGATCTTGCCGGAGCCGTCGACGACCTGGGCGGCGGCGGGGACGGCGACGTTCGCACCGACCGCGGCGATCTTCCCGTCCTGGATGACGACGGTGCCGCGCTCGATGACGGGCCCGGCGATGGTGTAGATCTTCGCGTTCGTGATGGCGACCGTCTGGGCGTGCGCATCGCGCGCCGCAAGGCCGGCGAGCAACGCGAGGACGGCGGAAACGGTGCGGCGCCTCACGGGATCACCTCCTGCGGGTCGTTGCCGAGCGTGAAATCGCTGGTGGGCTGGCGGCGCGGGTCGTTGCGGTCGTAGACGAGCGCGCCGTCGATGTAGACCTTCTCGGCCTTCGCGTAGACGCTGAACGGGTTGCCGGACCAGAGCACGACGTCGGCCATCTTCCCGGGCTCGAGCGAGCCGGTCTGCTTGTCGATGCCGAGCGCCTTGGCGGGGTTGATCGTGATCCACCGGATGGCGCGCTCGGGCGTGATGTTGATCCCCGCCTCCCAGCCCGCCGCCATGGCCTTGGCGGCGTCCTGGTTCAGGCGCTGGATGCCGAGGGCGTCGTCGGTGTGGAGGATCGCGCAGCCACCGGCCTCGTCCACCAGCGCGATGTTCTGCCGGATGCCGTCGTACGCCTCCATCTTGAAGCCCCACCAGTCGCTCCACATGCTCGCGCAGATCCCGTTCTTCACCAGCAGGTCGCGGATCTTGTACGCCTCGACCGCGTGGTGGAACGACGCGATGTGGTAGCCGAACTCCTTCGAGATGTCGATCATGTTCGCCATCTCGTCGGCGCGGTAGCAGTGGTTGTGCACCAGGATGTTGCCGCGCAGCACCTCGGCGAGCGTCTCGAGCTGGAGGTCGCGCTGCGGGCGCTTGGCGGGATCGGCGCCGTTCTTCCGCCAGGTGTCCCAGTCGTCCTTGTACTTCTGCGCGCGGATCCAGGCGGCGCGGTAGCCGGCGACGTTGCCCATGCGCGTGGACGGGCCGCCCCGCTGGCCGTAGACGCGCTTCGGGTTCTCACCGCACGCCATCTTGAGGCCGTAGGGCGCGCCCGGGAACTTCATCTCCTGCATCGTGCGGCCGGGGACGTTCTTCAGCACGACGCTCCGCCCGCCGATGAGGTTCGCCGAGCCGGGGAGGATCTGCTCGGTGGTGACGCCGCCGGCGAGGGCGAGCCAGAACTGCGGGTCCTGCGGCCAGACGCCGTGCTCGACCCAGACCTGCGCGGTCACGGGGTTCGTCGCCTCGTTGATGTCGTCGAGCTGGGCGCCCTCGATCGAGGCGCCGGCGCCGATGTGGGAGTGCGTGTCGATGAGACCGGGCGTGACCCACTTCCCCGTGCCGTCCACGACGACCGCGTCGGCCGGCGCGGCCACGTTGGTGCCGACCGCGGCGATCTTCCCGTCCTGCATGAGGACGGAGGCACCCTGGAGCATCGGCCCCGCCGCGGTCAGCACCGTGGCGTTGCGGATCAGCGTGGGCCGGGAGGGCAGCGGCTTGTACGTGGACGGGAACGGGTTCGGCGCCGTGTCGGCGGTCGCGGCGGCGGGGGCTGGCGCCGGGGCCTGCGCGGTCCGCTGCGCCGATGCGCTGGCGCACCCGGCCAGGGCGAGGGCCGCCAGCGCCCATCGGGACGCTCGTGCGTGCATCGCGTGACTCCGTTGTGGGGGTCCGAGGGAGGCGTGAAGATAGGGCGGGAGATGGAGGCGGGACAAGGAGAGTGGGAGTATGGGCGAGTGGGCGAGCGGGTGAGTCGCCGAGTTGATGAGGGGGAGGGCCGGCGCGCGGAGAGTGGGTGAGTGGGCGGGCGGGTGAGCGGA
>JADGGV010000490.1 GCA_019689775.1 Gemmatimonadota bacterium | reverse complement strand
GGTTGCAATCCACTCCCCGAGGATTAGGGGACTGACGGCATTCCCGACGAGGCCTTCTAGGCACTCACGGGCGACGACCGCGATGTCGTGGCCACGCTCCGTCGCGTCGACCGCAAGGGGCGGGAGGTGTTGGAGCGGAGGGCGAAGCGGGGCTTGATTCCGCTCGAGCTCGGAACGCAATCGCTCGGGGAGGCCGTCGCCACGCTCGAGCAGCTGGGGACGATAGCATCGAGAACGTCGCGGCCAGGAGCGCCGGGTACGCCGCGCTCCGCGCGGAGCGCCGAGGAGAGCCCCTCGTTCTCGCTGCCGACCTATACATCTGGAGTTGACCCGGTCTTGTGGACACCGGGTCCTTTCGGAGAAGGGAGTCGACGATGCCGAGGACACGACCGCCGTATCCGCCGGAGTTCCGGCAGCACATCATCGAGATGGTCGCGCGCCACCCGCCGACGACCGGGCTGGCGGAGCCGCACGCCGTTGCGCTCTCCGTCGTGCCGCAGGCGACGCGGCCGGAATCACCGACTCGCGTCCGCCGGCATCGTGCCCGGATCGTCTGGCACGCTGCGGCCGCTACGGCACGGAACGGGCTCGCTGACGCTCCCGGCCGGGCGTCGCCGTCACCCGTCGTGGCGGAGCTCGAGCGGCGCTGCGCCTGAGGCGCCGGCGGGCGGGGGGAACGATACCACGGAGCGTCCGCGACGGAGGCTGGGGGGCGCAAGCTTCCGGGCCCAGACGACGTCGCCTCCGACGAGCGTTGACCGCCCACCGTTTCCGCGGACAGAGCAGCAGCCCCGCGACGGGGTTGGCCGGTGTCGCGCTCCCGGCGCCGGGGGCCGTCGGGCTACCCGAGTCGGTTCCGGAGGAGCGTCTTCACGACCTCCGGGTTCGCCTTCCCTTCCGTCTTGCGCATCACCTGGCCGATGAAGAAGCCCAGGAGGCCGAAGCGACCGGCGCGGTACTCGTCGACCTTGGCGGGGCTCTCGCCGATGACGGCTTCGACGATCGGCCAGAGAGCCTCGGGGTCGCTGATCTGCCGGAGCCCGCGGCGGTCCATGATCTCGGCGGGATGGCGGCCTGTGGCGGCCATCTCGGCGAGGACCTCGCGCGCGGCGGTGCCGGAGAGGGTGCCGGCCTCGACGAGGGCGACGAGGTCGCCGAGCGCGGCGCCGCTGAAGGGCGGCTCGGCGGGCGTCCGTCCCTCCGCGGCGCGCGGCAGCTCGTGGATCACCCAGTTCGCCACTCCCTTCGCGCTGGCGCCGGCCGCGCGGGCCGCGTCGAAGAGGTCCGCGATGGCCGAGTCCCGCGTGAGGAGGTCGGCCTCCTCGGCCGAGAGCCCAAGCTCGTCGGTGTACGTGCGGTAGCGGGCCTCGAGGCCCGGCGCGCGCGGCGCGGCCGCGCCCCCGCCCCGCGGCGCTCGCGTCGAGGGTCGCGTCGCGCCGGCGGCGTCGGCCGCCCGCGTCGCGGACGGCGCCATGCGCGCAGCCTCCGCGGGACCCGGTCCGCTGCCGCCCGCGCGACCAGGCTCCGCGGCAGCCGCTTCCGCGCCGCCGGCGTCGCCCGCGCCGGCGCCCGTCGCTTCCACGCGCTTCGCCACCGCCTTCGCCCAGGTGTCGCGCAGCGTCACGGTCCGGTTGAAGACCAGGCGACCGACCGTGGAGTCCACCGGGTCGAGGTAGAAGTAGCCGAGGCGCTCGAACTGATAGCGGCTGCCGAGCGGATCGTGCTGCACGCTGGGCTCGATGCGCGCGTCCTCGACCACCACGAGGGAGTTGGGGTTCAGGAACTCCTTGAAGTCGGCGTCCGTCGCCTCGGGGTCGGGGACGGTGAAGAGCCGGTCGTAGAGCCGGACGGTGCAGGGGAGCGCGTGCGGCGCGGAGACCCAGTGGATCGTCCCCTTCACCTTGCCGGCCTCCTCGTCGGGGATGCGTGAGCAGCGGAGCAGGACGACCTCGCCGGCGTCGTCGCGGACGACCTCGTCGCACCGGATCACGGGCCCGTGGCGCAGGCGGACGGCGCGGCCGGGGGCGAGCCGGTGGTAGCCCTTGGGCGGCTCCTCCATGAAGTCGGTGCGCTCGATGAGCAGCTCGCGCGAGAGCGGGAGCGCGCGCGAGCCCTCCCGCGGCACGTCGTGCGGGAAATAGGGCGCATCCAGCCAGAGCACCTCCCCTTCGGGCACGTCCGTGAGCACGACGCGGAGCGGCTGTAGCACGCACAGCACGCGTGGCGCGCGCTGGTTCAGGTCGTCGCGGATGGCGTACTCGAGCTTGCCGATGTCGACGCGGCTCTCGGTCTTGGCGACGCCGATCATGTCGCAGAAGTTGCGGATCGCCTCGGGGGTGACGCCGCGGCGGCGCAGCCCCGCGATCGTCGGCATGCGCGGGTCGTCCCAGCCGCTCACGAGCCCGTTGTTCACGAGCTGGAGCAGCTTGCGCTTGCTCATGACGGTGTAGTCGAGGTTCAGCCGCGCGAACTCGTACTGGCGCGGGCGCGTCCGCACCGGCGCGTTCTCGACGACCCAATCGTAGAGCGGGCGGTTGATCTCGAACTCGAGCGTGCAGAGCGAGTGCGTGACCCCCTCGATCGCGTCCTCGAGCGGGTGCGCGTAGTCGTAGAGCGGGTAGATGCACCAGGCGTCGCCCTGCCGGTAGTGCGACGCGTGCCGGATCCGGTACAGGATCGGGTCGCGCAGCAGCATGTTCGGCGACGCCAGATCGATCTTCGCGCGCAGCACGTGGGCGCCGTCCGGGAACTCGCCCGCGCGCATGCGACGGAACAGGTCGAGGTTCTCCTCCACGGAGCGGTCGCGGTACGGGCTCGGCCGGCCCGGCTCGGTCACCGTCCCGCGCAGCTCGCGGATCTCCTCCTCGCTCGACGAGTCGACGTACGCCTTGCCCTGGCGGATCAGGTGCTCGGCGAACTCGTACATCTGCTCGAAGTAGTCGGACGCGAAGTACAGGTCGTCGCCCCAGTCGAAGCCGAGCCAGCGCACGTCCTCGATGATCGCGTTCACGTACGCGATGTCTTCCGTCTCCGGATTCGTGTCGTCGAAGCGGAGATGGCAGCGTGCGCCCGGCACCTCCTGGGCGATGCCGAAGTTCAGGCAGATCGCCTTCGCGTGGCCGATGTGCAGGAACCCGTTCGGCTCGGGCGGAAAGCGCGTCACGACCCGCCCGCCGTGCGTGCCGGCGCGCAGGTCCTCGGCGATGATGGCGCGGATGAAGTCGACGCCCGCCGCGCGGCCGCCCGGGGCGGCGTCGGCGGGCGTGGATGTCGTGGGCTCGGGGCTCATGGGTCGGCTGCTCTCGTTCCGG
>JADGGV010000489.1 GCA_019689775.1 Gemmatimonadota bacterium | reverse complement strand
GCGGTGGCGGCCCCGGGCGTGGCGGCCGGGCGGGGCGGCTGGGCGCTCCGGCCGCCGGCGCACGCGCCGACGGGTGGGGCGCTCGCGGTCTGCCCGCACTGCTGGGGCGTGAACCCGGGGGCGGAGCGGCTGTGCGGCCGCTGCGGCGCGGACATGCGCTCGCTGCTCCAGGAGTCCGGCGGGCTGCGGCGGACGGCGCCGGTCCAGAGCCCGGTGCCGATCCGCGCGTCGGCGCGGCTGAGCCCGGCGCTGCGGCTGGGGCTGCTGCTGCTCGTGGCGCTGCTGGCGCTCGCTCAACTGTTGCAGCCGTTCTTCCCGCGGGCGACGCCCCCGCGCGCCGGCGTGGCGGCGGGCGGGCGCTGAGGCGCGACGCGGCCGACAGGGCGGCGCGAGACGAGGCTCGGCGGGTTCGGCGTCCGTGTCGCCACGGACCGGCCGCCGGCCGGGACGGGCAGAGGGTGCCCTCGAGGAAGTCATGGTCAAGCGGATCGAACGAGACCGGCGCCGCTTCGAAGAGATCGTCCGCGGCAAGGTCAAGCAGGACCTGAAGCGCCACATCACGCGCGGGGAGCTGATCGGGAAGCGCGGCAACGAGATCGTGGCGATCCCGGTGCCGCAGATCGAGATCCCGCACTTCCGCTACGGCCGGAAGGAGATGGGCGGCGTGGGGCAGGGTCCGGGGGACATCGGCCAGCCGATCGGCTCGGCGGGCCAACCTCAGGGCGGCGACGGCGAGGCGGGGGACGCGCCGGGGCAGCACATCCGGGAAGTCGAGATGACGATCCAGGAGCTCGCCGAGATCATGGGTGAGGAGCTGGAGCTGCCGCGGATCGAGCCGAAGGGCGCCGAGTCGCTGACGGTGCCGAAGAGCCGCTATACGGGGATCAAGCGCGCGGGTCCCGAGAGCCTGCGCTCCTTCAAGCGGACGTACAAGGAGGCGCTGAAGCGGCAGCTCGCGAGCGGGATCTACGATCCCCGGCGGCCGCGGGTCGTACCGGTGCGGGAGGACGTGCGGTACCGGTCGTGGAAGGTCGAGCCGGAGCCGATCGCGAACGCCGTCATCATCTACATGATGGACGTCTCCGGGTCGATGGGGAACGAGCAGAAGGAGATCGTGCGGATCGAGTCGTTCTGGATCGACACCTGGATCCGCGCGCATTACTCCGGGCTCGAGACGCGCTACATCGTGCACGACGCGGCGGCGCACGAGGTGGACCGGGAGACGTTCTACACGACGCGGGAATCAGGCGGGACACGCATCTCGAGCGCGTACTCGCTCGCGGCCGAGATCGTGGAGCGGGATTACCCGCCCGAGGAGTGGAACATCTACTTCTTCCACTTCTCCGACGGCGACAACTGGGGCGGAGGCGACGACGAGAAGTGCTTCCGCCTGCTCCGCGAGCGGCTGCTTCCGGCGGCGAACCTGTTCGGCTACGGGCAGGTCGAGAGCCGGTACGGCAGCGGCCAGTTCCTACACGCGCTGGAGACGCACGTCGAGGCGGAGAACCTGGTGCTGTCGCGCATCGAGGACCGGGAGGCGATCCTGGCGTCGATCAAGCTGTTCCTGGGAAAGGGCAGATGAGGGCGGGGAGCACCCCGGCGGGGACGGCGAGGAAGCTGGGCCCGGCTGGCGGGTCCTCCTGCTCCCGCTCCGCCTCGCTCGACGCTCCACCCTCCGGAGAATCGAGGGTGGAGGTGCGAGGAGCAGGAGTTGGTTGGCGCGCCGAATCGGAGATGGTGTAACCATGCCGCACGAGCTGTCACCGGAGCTGCGCGGTCTGCAGGTGCAGATCGAGGGCTGGGCGCGGGAGTACGGGCTGGACTTCTTCGAGATCGTCTACGAGGTGCTGGACTGGGAGGAGATCAACGAGGTGGCCGCCTACGGCGGCTACCCGGTCCGCTACCCCCACTGGCGCCACGGGATGCAGTACACGGAGCTGTCGCGCTCGTACGCGTACGGGTTGTCGAAGATCTACGAGATGGTGATCAACAACGACCCGACGTACGCCTACCTGCTGGCGGCGAACCACGTCGTCGACCAGAAGCTGGTGATGGCGCACGTGTGTGGGCACGGCGACTTCTTCAAGAACAACTTTTCCTTCGCGCACACGAACCGGAAGATGATCGACGAGATGGCCAACCATGCCGCTCGGGTCCGCCGGTACATGGAGGTGCACGGGGAAGACGAGGTCGAGCGGCTGCTCGACCGATGCCTCTCGATCGACAACCTGATCGACTACAACGCGCCGCACATCAAGCGGCACGACCACCGGCGGGCGGAGGACGAGGATGGGCCGCGGAGGGTGCCGAAGAAGCTCCGCGCCAAGGCGTACATGGACGAGTACATCAACCCGCGCGAGGCGCTCGAGGCGGAGCAGGAGCGGCTGGAGGAGCAGCAGCGGCGGGACGAGCACTTCCCTCCCCGGCCGGAGAAGGACGTGATGCTCTTCCTGCTCCAGCACGCACCGCTGCGTAACTGGGAGCGCGATGTGCTCGGCATCGTGCGGGAGGAGGCGTACTACTTCGCGCCGCAAGGGCGGACGAAGATCATGAACGAGGGGTGGGCGTCGTACTGGCACTCGACGATCATGACGACGCGGGCGCTGGCGCCGTCCGAGGTCATCGACTACGCGGACCACCACTCGGGCACGATGGCGCCGTACCCGGGGAGCCTGAACCCCTACAAGCTTGGGCTCGAGCTGTGGCGCGACATCGAGGAGCGCTGGAACAAGGGGCGCTACGGCCCGGCGTGGGAGGCCTGCGACTCGTACGACGAGCGGGAGCACTGGGACACCGGCGAGATGAAGGGGCGCGCCAAGATCTTCGAGGTCCGGCGCCACTACAACGACCTCACGTTCCTCGACGAGTTCCTGACCGCGGACTTCGTGCGGAAGCACGGCCTGTTCACCTACGAGTACAACCCGATGACCGGTCAGTACATCATCACCGACCGGGACTTCAAGGCCGTGAAGGAGAAGCTGCTGTTCATGCTCACGAACTTCGGGCAGCCGTGGATCGAGGTGGTGGACGGCAACTTCCTCAACCGGGGCGAGCTCGTGCTGTCCCACCGCTACGAGGGCGTGCCGCTGAAGCTCGATTACGCGCGCGAGACGCTCGAGAACATCCAGTACCTGTGGCGCCGGCCCGTCCACCTGGAGACCTACATCGACGACGAGCCGAAGGTGATGAGCTACAACGGGAGCGAGCACCGGGTCGAGTCGCGGGCCGAGGCGGCGTAGCGCGGCTCGCGCGGAGCGGCCGCCCGTCGAGGGCGGCGCACGACGGCCGGTCGTGACGAGATCGGGGGCGGCCCGGATACCCGGGC
>JADGGV010000488.1 GCA_019689775.1 Gemmatimonadota bacterium | reverse complement strand
TCAGATGTTAATAATACACCGGTTATGATGCGACCACACGCACGACCCGCACATCAGCCCGAGCCGAAGCGCCATGAGATCCACTGCCGCGCCGGCGCACGAGTCAGAGCCGGCGCCGCGCCACCGCCCGCCCCGCCTCACCGCCACCGAGGCGCTCTGCGTCGCGCGCGAGGTGTTCGGCGTCGACGCCGTCGCGGCGGAGCCGCTGCCGAGCGAGCGCGACCAGAACTTCCGCCTCCGCGCGGCCGCGGGCGACGACCTGGTGCTGAAGCTCTCCCAGACGAACGAGGATCCCGGGATCCTCGAGTGCCAGAACGCGATGCTCGAGCGGCTCGCCGGGGTCGGGCCGTACCGTTTCCCGCGCGTCCGCCGCGCGCTGAGCGGCCGACTCGTCGAGACCGTAACACCGGGCGGGGCAGCCTCCCACCACGTCCGTCTCCTCGACTTCCTCCCGGGCGTCCCGCTCGCGGAGTTTCGACCGCGCTCGCCCGCGCTGCTCGAGGACGTCGGCCGCATGCTCGGCGTCATGGACCGCGCGCTCGCCGGCTTCGACCACCCCGCCGCGCACCGCGAGCTGCACTGGGACCTGCGCCTCGGGCGCGACGTCGTCCGCCGCCACCTCGGCGACGTCGACGACGCCGGCCGCCGCGCGCTCGTCGAGCGCACGCTCGAGCGCGTCGAGGCGCACCTCGCCCCGCTCGCACCGCGGCTCCGCACGGCCGTCGTGCACGGCGACGCGAACGACTGGAACGTCCTCGTCGCGCCCGGCGCCGAGCCGACCGACGCGCCGCGCGCCGCCGGGCTCGTCGACTTCGGCGACGTCGTCCACTCCTGGACCTGTGCCGAGCCCGCGATCGCCGCCGCGTACGCGATGATGGGGACGCGCGACCCGCTCGCCGCCGCCGCCCACGTCGTGCGCGGCTACCACGCCGAGCACCCGCTCGAGGCGCCGGAGATCGAGGCGCTCTTCCCGCTGATCGCGCTCCGCGTCTGCACGAGCGTCGTGCTGGCCGCGCACCAGCGCCGGCTCCGCCCCGAGAACGCGTATCTCTCCGTGAGCGAGCGCGGCGCCCGGGCGCTCCTCGAGCGGCTCGAAACCGTGCACCCCCGCTTCGCACACTACCTGCTGCGCGACGCCTGCGGGCTGGAGCCGCACCCGCGCTCGAAGGAGGTCGTGGCGTGGCTGGAGGCGCGGGCGTCCACGATCGGCCCGGTCGTGGTGCCGGGCGGGGGAGCGGCAGGCGCGGCCAGTGGAGAAGCGGCTGTCGCCGCAAGCGGGAGTGCGGACGGGCGGACGGGTGGGGGGAACGGCCGCGTCGCCGGCGTCACCGGTGTCGCCAGCGCCGCCCCCACGCTGGTGTTCGACCTCTCCGTGGGGAGCCTCGAGCTGAATGGGCTGACCGGCAGGGACGGCGCCGCGGCGTGGACCGAGCTGCTCTTCGGCCGCATGCGCGCGGCCGGCGCCGCGCTCGGCCTCGGCCGCTACGACGAGCCGCGGAGCTGGTACACGGAGCCCGCGTTCCGCGTCGACACGGATGACGGCCCCGAGTGGCGCACGATCCACATCGGCGTCGACATCTTCGCGCCGCCCGGCACGCCCGTGCTCGCACCGCTGGACGGCATCGTCCACGCGGTGCGCGACAACGCCGGCCGCCTCGACTACGGCCCGACCGTCGTCCTGCGGCACGACGCGGACGGCACCGAGTTCTTCACGCTCTATGGCCACCTCGCGCCCGATTGCCTGGACGCGCTCGCGCCGGGGCAGGCCGTCGCCCGCGGCGAGCGCATCGGCGCGATCGGCGACTTCCCGCGCAACGGCGACTGGGCGCCGCACCTGCACCTCCAGCTCGTGCTGGACATGCTCGACCGCGACGGCGAGTTCCCCGGCGTCGCCCGGCCGAGCCAGCGCCGCCTGTGGCGCTCGCTCTCCCCGGACCCGAACCTGCTGCTCCGCTTCCCCGCGCTGCGCCCCGCCGACACGCCGACCGTGGGCGCGCTGCTCGCCGCCCGCCGCGAGCGCCTCGGCCCGAACCTGAGCGTCTCGTACCGCCGCCCGCTCCAGATCGTGCGCGGCTGGATGCAGCACCTCTACGACGACGCCGGACAAGCCTACCTCGACTGCGTCAACAACGTCGCGCACGTCGGCCACTCGCACCCGCGCGTCGTGGACGCGCTCGCGAGGCAGGCGCGCGTGCTGAACACGAACACGCGCTACCTCCACGAGACGATCCTCCGCTACGCCGAGCGCCTCACGGCGACGCTCCCCGAGCCGCTCCGCGTCTGCTTCTTCGTCTGCTCCGGGAGCGAGGCGAACGAGCTGGCGCTCCGGCTCGCCCGCGCGCACACCGGCCGACGCGACGTCGTCGTCCTCGACGCCGCGTACCACGGCAACACGTCGTCGCTCGTGGACCTCAGCCCGTACAAGTTCAACGGCCCCGGCGGCGCCGGCCGCCCGCCGGGCACCCACGTCGTGCCGCTCCCCGACCCGTACCGCGGGCCGTACCGCGGCCCCGATGCCGGTGCGCGCTACGCCGAGCACGTCCGCCAGGCGACGCGGGCGGCCGAGCGCGCCGGCCACGGCATCGCCGCCTTCTTCGCCGAGCCGCTCCCCGGTTGCGGCGGCCAGGTCGTGCCGCCGGACGGCTTCCTCGCCGAGGCGTTCCGCCACGTGCGCGCGGCCGGCGGCGTCTGCGTCGCCGACGAGGTGCAGGTCGGGTTCGGCCGCGTCGGCAGCCACTTCTGGGCGTTCCAGGCCGACGGCGCCGTCCCCGACATCGTGACCATGGGGAAGCCGATCGGGAACGGCCACCCGCTCGGCGCGGTCGTGACGACGCCGGAGATCGCCGCGTCGTTCGCGAACGGGATGGAGTACTTCAACACGTTCGGCGGAAACCCGGTCTCCTGCGCCGTCGGGCTCGCCGTGCTCGACGTGATCGAGGAGGAGGGACTCCAGGAGCGGGCGCGCCGCGTCGGCGCCCGGCTGCTCGACGGGCTGCGCGGCCTCATGGCCCGCCACCCGCTCGTCGGCGACGTGCGCGGCCGCGGCCTCTACCTCGGCGTCGAGCTGGTCACGGACCGCGAGACGCAGCAGCCGGCGCCGCGCCACGCCTCGTACGTCATCGAGCGCATGCGCGACCGCGGCATCCTCCTCAGCACCGACGGCCCGCTCCACAACGTCATCAAGATCAAGCCGCCGCTCCAGTTCACGGAGGCGGACGCCGACCGCCTCATCGCCGAGCTGGACGACGTGCTCGGCGAGACGGCGCTGCGGGTGAGCTCCGGACCCCCGGCGGGGTCCGCGGCAGGGCGGCAGGGCGCGCCGTAGCGGCCCGCCGCCGCCCGCGCCGCCCCTCACCCCGCC
>JADGGV010000024.1 GCA_019689775.1 Gemmatimonadota bacterium | reverse complement strand
TTGTGTATCAGAGACAGGCCCACCCTCGCGTTCGACGACCAGCTCGCCGCCGCGCTGGAGTCCGGCGCGACCGTCTTCAGCTTCACGTTCGGGCGCCTCTCGCCGGACGACGTCGCCGCCGTCAAGGCGCGCGGGATGTACCTCATGGGGACGGCCACGACCGTCGAGGAGGCCCTCATCCTCGAGCGCGACGGCGTCGACGCCATCGTCGTCCAGGGCAGCGAGGCCGGCGGGCACCGCGCCACCTTCACCGGCGACTTCGAGGCCGCGATGATCGGCACGGTGGCGCTCGTGCCCCAGGTCGTCGACGCCGTCGGCGTGCCCGTCGTCGCCTCCGGCGGGATCATGGATGGCCGCGGCATCGCGGCGGCGCTCGCGCTCGGCGCCGCCGGCGTGCAGCTCGGCACGGCGTTCCTGACCACCGAGGAGGCGGGCGTCGCCGAGGTGCACAAGGCGGCGATCCTGGGCGCGCGCGAGGACCGCACCCGCGTGACGCGGGCGTTCTCTGGCCGGCCGGCGCGCGGGATCGTGAACCGCTTCATGCTCGAGGTCGAGGACCCGGCGGCGCCGCCGGCGATCCTCCCTTACCCCCTCCAAAACGAGCTCACGCGACCGCTGCGCGCCGCCGCCGCGGCGCAGGGGCGCGCCGAATTCCTGTCGCTGTGGGCCGGGCAGGGCGTGCGCCTCGCCCGGCGCGAGCCGGCCGCGGAGCTGGTCGCGCGCCTGGCCGCCGACACCGAGGCGCAGATCCGCCGTCTCGCCGCCCTGGCCGGCGAGACGCGCATCACGCCCGACACATGACGCGCCCTCCGGCGTATAGAGAGGGAGCGGGACCCCCCCGCCGACCCGAACGAGGATCCCGACGCCATGCCGCTGTCCCGTCGTTCCGACACTGAATTCGGCGAGCTGCCCGCGCTCACCGCGCCGGCCGACCACATCGCCCGCCTGCGCCGCACGCTCCAGGAACGGCGCGGCGTCGTCACGCTCGGCGACGCCATGGCCGGCACCGGCCTCGCGCAGGAGGAGGCCGAGGCCGCGCTCAAGGTCATGCTGGCGACCTACTCCGGACACGTCGACGTCACCGACGCCGGCGACCTCATCTACCGCTTCGACCCGCGCCTCCTCACGCGCGACCACCGCCCGTTCCTGGCCCGCGCCTGGGACGGCGTGAAGGCCGGGCTCACCGTCGCGCTCAAGGTCGGCATCATGGTGACGCTGATCGGCTACTCGGTCCTCTTCACCGTGATCGGCATCGCGGCGCTCGTCGCGCTCTCCTCGAGCAACGACCGCGACAACGTCGACAGCGACGTCTTCCTCCAGCTCGTGGTGCTGCCGTTCCGCGCGCTCGCCGAGTTCCTGTTCTTCTTCCCCGACTGGTTCTACTGGGGGACCGGCCGCAGCATCGCGCGCCGCGAGAAGAAGCCGGCGCTGCACGAGCGCATCTTCGCCTTCGTCTTCGGGCCGCCGCGCCCGCCGGACGCGCCCGCCGACCGCGACCGCGCCTGGGCGACGCGGATTCGCGAGCGACGCGGCGTGCTCACCACGCTCGACGCCGCACGCCACCTCGGCGAGTCGCGCTTCGAGGCGGACGAGCTGCTCGGCCGGCTGCTCGGCCGCTTCGGCGGCGATGCGCGCCCGACCGAGACCGGCGAGGTGCTCTACCTGTTCCCCGAGCTGTTGACGACCGCCGCACCGGCGCGCCACCTCGGCCGGGGCGCCGTCCGCGTGCCGCTCGAGCCGCGGCCGCTCCTGACCGGCAACACGGCCGGCTCAAACGCCCTCATCGCCGCGCTCAGCGCGATCACGCTCGTCGGCTCCATCGCGATCGCGACGGTGCTGTTCCCCGTCCTCGGCGTCGGCTCGACCGCGCTCGAGTGGGCGCTCGTCTACATCCCCGGCACCGTCGGCCTGGCCATGTTCGCGGTCCCCGGCGTCCGCGCGCTGCGCCTCGCGGGCGAGCGCCGCGCCGTCGCCCGCCGCAATATCCGGCGCCTCCTCCTCGAGGCCGCCATCACCGCCGCCCGCATGGGCGGGGCGGTGACCGCCGCCGAGCTGCGCGACGAGGTGCGGCGCCGGCTCCCGAAGGACTTCGGCTTCGACGAGCGCCTCTTCCGCGAGGTGCTGCGCGAGATCGTCGCCGAGTTCGAGGCGGAGCTGGTCGAGGGCCACGCCGCCGAGCCGGCCTACCGCTTCGACGCGCTGGCGCGGCTCGAGGCGGCGGCCGAGGCGGCCCGCGCCTCGCTCGGCCTGGAGCGCACCGCCGGCGGCCCACTCGCCTTCTCCACCGAGGACACGCCCGAGGAGGCGGCGCGCCGGGATGCGGCGGCGTGGGACCGCGAGCTCGAACGGCCGCGCTCCTCGTTCGAGTGACCGGGGCCCCGGGGTCGGACGCCCCGGCACCCACCACGCCGATCAGAGCTGCGCCAGGAACTCCGCCAGGATCCGCTGGAACTCCTCCGGCTGGTCGAGGTGCAGCCAGTGACCGGCGCCCTCGACGCGTCGGTGCGGCAGTTCGGGGACAAGCCGGTGCAGCCCGACCGGCGTGTCGGTGACCGGCGAGAACACGACCAGGCGGGGTCCGGGGTAGCGCGCCAGCGCCGAGAGCGGATCGAAGGCGATCATCTCGCGGAAGATCGGTACCACGACCTCGCGCGGCATCCGCGCCAGCTCCGCGAGAACCCGCTCGCGGACGCGGGCGGTCGAGGGGCCCAGCGCCGCGTCGTAGTGTTCCATGATCACGTCCGGATAGGCGTCGGAGTCGAGCCGTTCCAGGAAGCGCTCGATCTCCTCCCGCGGCACCCGCCGCGCATCGCCGTTCGGATCCACGAGCAGCAGCCCCGCGACGCGGTCCGGGTGTGCGCTCGCGTACGCCAGCGCGACCGACGCGCCCATGCTGTGTCCGACCAGGACGAAGCGCTCCAGCCCGAGCCCGTCGACCGCGGCGGCCACGTCCGCGGCCATCGCCTCCGGCGAGTAATCCCCGTCGGACGGGCGGTCGGACCCGCCGTGCCCACGCACCTCCACCAGGACCGCCCGGCGCTCCCGGCGAAGCGCCTCGAGCTGCTCCCGCCACTGCGCCGCCGACGCCGCCAACGAGGGGACGATGACGACGGGGAGCGTCCCCGGGGGACCGCCGTCGTCGACCCAGATGCGGCCCGCCGGCCCATCCACCCGCGTTCGTACGCTCATCGAAACCTCCGCTGTGATCGCCGGCGCCGGCACGCGCGGGCCGCGCCGCCGCAGGATCGGCGCCAGCGGGGGTCGGCGCCTTGCGAGCGCCCCGCGCCCCCGCTCAATTGGCCGGGTCCTTGCAGCGGCACGGCAAACCCGGAACGATCGCCAGGGATGCTCCGCGTTCGAGCCGCGGCCCCGGCCGGGCGCAGCCGGGACCGGCGTCGACCCATGGGGGGAGCGAATGCCGCACTTCGCAGCGAGATCCGACAGGGCCGCTCCCCGATCCGCCGGCGGGCCGCGCCCGGCCTGGGGTGCGGCGACGCGGGGCTGCGACCCATGAGCGAGCACGCGTCCGGCACCCGCGGCGAGGCACTGCGGTTCAGCGAGGAGCGCTTCCGCCTCCTCGTCGAGAGCATCAAGGACTACGCCATCTTCATGCTCGACCCCGAGGGGCGGGTCGTGACCTGGAACGAGGGCGCGGAGCGGATCAAAGGGTATCGCGCCGAGGAGATCATCGGAAAGCCGTTCACGGTCTTCTACCCGCCGGAGGCGGTCGAGTCCGGGTTCCCGCAGTACGAGCTCGAGATGGCCGCGAAGACCGGCCGCTTCGAGGACGAGGGGTGGCGCGTCCGCAAGGACGGTAGCCGGTTCTGGGCGAACATCGTCATCACCGCGCTGCGCGACGAGGCCGGCGAGCTGGTCGGCTTCGCCAAGGTCACGCGCGACCTCACCGAGCGGCGCGAGGCCGAGCAACAGCGGGTCCGGCTCTCGGCGGAGGCGGCCGCGCGCGCGGAGGCCGATCGGCGCAGCCGTGAGCTGGAGGGCCTGAACGCCCGGCTCCAGGAGCAGGCGGTCGAGCTCGAGTACCAGAACGAGGAGGCGCGGGCGCTCACCGAGGAGCTGGAGCGGACGAACCGCGAGCTCCAGGCCGCGCTGCACCAGGCCGAGGATGCGCGCGACGCCGCCCGCTCCGCCGAGCGCTTCACCACCGAGATCCTCGCCAGCATCGCGGATCCGTTCGTCGTCTTCGACCGCGACTGGCGCATCCGCTACGTCAATCCCCGCGCGGCGCAGCGCTTCCGCGACGTGTTGCAGCGCCAGCCGGACGAGGTCATCGGTCAGGTGGTCTGGGACCTCTACCCGGAGCTGGCCGACTCGCCGATCCGCGAGGCGCTGCTCGAGGCCTTCGAGAGCCGGGCGCCGCTGACGCGCGAGGTCTACGCTCCCGAGCGCGGCGTCTGGCTCGAGCTGCACTTCTATCCGCTCCCCGACGGCGGGCTCGCCGGCTCCTGGCGCGACATCACCGAGCGCAAGCGCGCCGAGGAGGCGCTGCAATTCCTCGACGGCGCGAGCGCGATCCTCTCCTCCTCGCTCGACTACGAGCGCACGCTCGCCTCCCTCGCCCACCTCGTCGTGCCGCGCCTCGCCGACTGGTGCGCCATCGACATCGCGCCCGACGCCGGCAAGCCCCGCCGCATCGCCGTCGCGCACGTCGACCCGGCCAAGGTGCAGCTCGCCCGCCGCCTCGAGGAGCGCTTCCCGCCCGACCCGAACGCCACGTCCGGCGTGCCCGAGGTCCTGCGCACCGGCCGCTCCGAGCTGTTCGCCGACATCCCCGACGAGACGCTGGTCGCCGGCGCGAAGGACGAGGAGCAGCTCCGGATCATGCGCGAGCTGGGGCTGCGCTCGGCGATGATCGTGCCGCTCCGCACCGGCCGCCAGGTCTTCGGCGCGATGACGCTCGTCGCCGCCGAGTCGGGGCGGCGCTACACCGAGGCGGACCTGCGCCTCGCCGAGGAGGTTGCGCGCCGGGCCGCCATCGCCGTAGAGAACGCCCGGCTGCACCGCGATTCCCTGGCGGCCCGCGATGCGGCCGAACGCGCCGCGGCCGACGCCGAGGCCGCCGCCCGCGCCGCCGCGGAGGCGAACACCGCGAAGACCGACTTCCTCCGCGTCATGAGCCACGAGCTGCGCACGCCGCTCAACGCCATCGGCGGCTACGCCGAGCTGCTCGAGCTCGGCATCCACGGGCCGATCACCGATGCGCAGCGGGAGGCGCTCGGCCGCATCCGCCGCAGCCAGCGGCACCTCCTCTCGCTCATCAACGACGTGCTTAACTTCGCGAAGCTCGAGGCGGGGCACCTCGAGATCACGAGCGTGCCCGTGCGGCTGCGCGAGGTGCTGTCGGGGCTGGAGGCGATGATCGCGCCGCAGCTCCGCGCCGGCGGCGTCACCTACGCCTACGTGCCGGCCGCCGAGGACCTCGTCGTGCTCGCCGACCGCGACAAGCTCGAGCAGATCCTGCTCAACCTGCTCTCCAACGCGGTGAAGTTCACGCCGGCCGGCGGGCACATCGAGGTCGCCGCCAGCCGTCAGGGCGACAAGGCCGCGATCCGCGTCACCGACACCGGCGTCGGGATCCCCGCCGACAAGCTGGAGGCCGTCTTCGAGCCGTTCGTCCAGGTTCGGCCGGCGCCCTCCGGCGGGCCCGGCGGCACCGGGCTCGGGCTGTCCATCAGCCGCGACCTCGCCCACGCCATGGGCGGCGACCTGACCGCCGAGAGCGTCGTCGACAAAGGCTCGACGTTCACCATCACCCTGCCGCTGGCGCGCGAGTAGACGGCGCCCAGCCTCGATCCGATCTCCTGACCCACACTCGAAGCGGAGCGACGAACGCGATGCACGATCCCACGGAAGGATACGCCCGTCCCACAGGCGCGGACGCGACCGGCCCCGGCGATGACATCGAGGACCTGCTCCAGCGCGCACGCGACGCCGCGGCCCGCTACATCACCGGCGTCACCGCCCGCGCGCCCATGCCCACCGACGCCGCGATCGCGGCGCTCGAGGGCTTCCGGGAGCCGCTCCCGGCGGGGCCGACGAGCGCCGCCGAGGTCCTGCGGCGGCTCGACGCGCTCGGCTCCCCGGCGACCGTCGCCACGACGGGCGGGCGCTTCTTCGGCTTCGTCGTCGGCGGCACGCTCCCGGTCACGGTGGCCGCGAACTGGCTCGCCACTGCGTGGGACCAGAACGCCGGCACCTGGACCCTCTCCCCGGTAGCCGCCGAACTCGAGGAGGTCGCCGCCGGCTGGCTGCTCGAGATCCTCGACCTGCCGCGCGACGCCGCCGTCGGCTTCGTGACCGGCTCGACCATGGCGACGTTCTCGGCGATCGTCGCGGCGCGCTCGGCGCTCCTGCGCCGCGCGGGGTGGGACGTACGGCGACGCGGGCTTCGCGACGCGCCGCGCGTGCGCATCGTCGCCAGCGCCGAAACCCACCCGACGAACCTCGCCGCCCTCGCCTACGCCGGCTTCGGCACGGACGAGGTGGAGCCGGCGCCCGTCGACGAGCAGGGCCGGATCATCCCCGAGGCGATGCCGCCGCTCGACGAGCGCACGCTCGTCCTCGTGCAAGCCGGCAACCTCAACTCCGGCGCGTGCGACCCGTTCGAGCCGATCTGCGCGCGGGCCCGCGAGGCGGGGGCGTGGGTGCACGTCGACGGCGCGTTCGGCCTTTGGGCGCGCGCCTCGCGCCGCCACCGGGCGATGACCGCCGGGATCGAGCTCGCCGACTCCTGGAGCGTCGATGGCCACAAGTGGCTCAACCTGCCGCAGGACTCGGCGATCTACGCCTGCCGCGACCACGACGCCGTCTTCGACGCGTTCAGCGTCGACGCGACCTACATCGTGCGCGGCGCCCGCCGGCAGCCCAACTACTACACCCCCGAGCTGAGCCGCCGCGCGCGGGGCGTCGAGTTCTGGGCGGCGCTGAAGCACCTGGGACGCGACGGCGTCGAGGCGCTCGTCGACCGCTCCTGCGCGCACGCCGCGCGCTTCGCCGACGGGCTGCGCGCCGCCGGCTACGAGGTGCTCAACGACGTCGTCCTGAACCAGGTCGTCTTCGCCTGCGACGACGAGGCGCGCACCCGCGCCGCGCTCGAGCGCATCCAGGCGAGCGGCGTCTGCTGGCTCGGCCCGACGCACTGGAAGGGCCGCTTCGCCATGCGCCTCAGTGTGTCGTCCTGGGCTACGACCACCGAGGACGTCGAGCGCAGCCTCGCCGTCATGGCCGCGGCGCGAGAATGAAAGACGGCGGGCGGCCCGATCCCCCGGACCGCCCGCCGGATCGACCCCTGCGGCGATGCCGTTGCGTCAACGGACCGCGAAGCGCAGCGCGGCGCCGAAGCCGTGGCCATCATCGCGGCCCTGCCGTCCGGAAACGGCGACAAGTCGCGCCTCGAAACGGATACCGACGGCCGACCTGGCAACCAGGTCGGCTCCGACCCGCGCCGCCGCATTGACCCGGTCGCCCACGTAGAGGCCGAGCATCAAACCGGCGAATGGCGAGAACCACCCGGAGAAGGGTCGGTAGTTCCCGCCGGCAAACACGTTCCAGCCGCTGCCGCCGCACGAGACCGGACGCGGGGCCGGGAGGCCATCGTCCGCGCAGATGAGGCCAAACGTCCAGTGCTCGGCCCCGACCACCAGCTCGCTTCGCCGGCCCAGCCGCACGTCCGCAGAGGCGCCGGCGTCTGCGGCCAAGCCCTCGGCCAGGCCGAAGCCGGCGCCAGGAGACAGGTGGACGCGTGGCTGGCTGGCCGCGGTCGGTGGCGCGCTCTGCGCGTGAAGCGCGGCGACGCAAGCCAACGAAACGGCCAGCGGCGCCGTCGCACAGAGAAGGGCTCGCCTCATATGACGCGCACCCGATCCGTCAAGCGAGACGGATCGGGCGAGCTTCGGATCGGACTGACCGACGACCTCCGAGGATACCCCCCGGCTCAGCCGCACTCGCTGTACCCGCACGAGAGGCACTTGACGCACCCCTCGGCGAACTGGAGGTCGCTGTGGCACTCGGGGCAGGTGCCGATGAACGTCGCGCCGGGGTCGTAGCCGAAGTCGAACTGCGTCTGCGACTGCGCGGCGCTGCGCGCCGACGGCGCCACGATCGGCGCCTGCGCCGGGAGCATCGGCGCGCCGGCGATCGGCAGCTCCTGCTGGATGCCCGCCTTCTCGCGCTCGTGCTGCGCGATCGCCTGGGCGATCGCGTCGGGAACCGAGAGCACCTTGTTCGGGCCCAGGCCGACGGCGCGGTCGCAGGAGATGCCGCGGAGCTGCTGGTAGATGTCGCCGATCGAGATGCCGCTGCGCAGCGCCAGCGAGATCAGGCGACCGATCGCCTCGACGTCGGCCATCGCCGCGCCGCCCGCCTTGCCGAGCGTCGCGAACACCTCGAACGGCCGCCCCGTCTCGTCCTCGTTGATCGTGACGTACAGGTCGCCCAGCGGGCTGGGCATGCGTCGCGTCGTGCCGCGCAGCACCGCCGGGCGGCTCCGCTTCTGGCGACGCCGCTGGAGCCGCGCCTCCGCGTCCACGAGCTGTGCACGCAGCCGCTCGACCTCCTGCTCGAGCCCATGGATTCGCTCGCGCGCGTCCGCCAGCTCCTGCTCCCGCTCCGGCGCCGGAGCCGGCGCCGCGCCCGCCTTCGCGGCCACCTCCTGCGCCGTCTTCCCCGTCGACAGCACCTGCATCGGCCGGGAACCGTCGCGGTACACCGTCACGCCCTTGCAGCCCAGCTCGAACGCCTGGAGGTAGATCTCGCGCACGTCCTCCGGCGTCGCCTCGTGCGGGAAGTTGCACGTCTTCGAGATCGCCGAGTCGACGTGCGCCTGGAAGGCCGCCTGCATCCGGATGTGCCACGCCGGCGTCACGTCGTGCGCCGTCACGAACACCCGCTGCACCTCCGCCGGCACCTCCGGGAAGTGGATGTGCCCCTCCTCCGCGATCCGCCGCATCAGGTCCTCGCTGTACCACCCCTCGCGCTTCGCCCGCGCGACGAAGTCCTTGTTCACGTCCGGCATCAGCGAGCCCGCCTGATTCCGCATGAACGCCACCGCGAACAGCGGCTCGATCCCGCCCGAGCAGTCCGCGAAGATCGAGATCGTCCCCGTCGGCGCCACCGTGTTCACGTTGCAGTTCCGCAGGCGGCGCATCGGGCGGATGCGCTGGCCGGCCGCGTCCCGCGCACACGTCGCATCCGGCCCCCAGATGCTCCGCTCCCACTCCGGGAACACGCCCCGCGTCTCCGCCAGCTTCTCCGACGCGCGCTTCCCCTCCTCGTCGATGAAGCCCATCACCCGGTGCGCCAACGTGATCGCCTCGTCGCTGTCATAGGGCACGCCCACCCGCACCAGCAGGTCCGCCCACCCCATGATCCCCAGCCCAATCCGCCGGATCCGGTGCGCCAGCTCGTGGATCTCCGGGAGTGGGTAGTTGTTCGCGTCGATGACGTTGTCCAGGAAGTGCACCGCCAGGTGCGTGACCTGCCGCAGACCATCCCAGTCGATCCGCTCCTCCGGCGGCGTCCCCGGCGCCGCGTCCGGACGCACGAACAGCCCCACGTTCACCGACCCCAGGTTGCAGACGTCGTACGCCAGCAGCGGCTGCTCCCCGCACGGGTTCGTCGCCTCGTAGCTCCCCAGATGCGGCACCGGGTTGTACGCGTTCGCCCGGTCGATGAAGAAGACCCCGGGCTCCCCCGTCGCCCACGCGCCCTGCACCATCAGGTCGAAGATCTCCCGGGCATCCTCCTGCCCCACCACCTCACCCGTCCGCGGCGACACCAGGTCGTACTTCGCCCCCGCCTTCACCGCCTCCATGAACGCATCCGTCACCGCCACCGAGATGTTGAAGTTCGTCACCTGCGTCACATCGCTCTTGCACGTCACGAACTCCCGGATGTCCGGATGGTCCACCCGCAGGATCCCCATGTTCGCGCCCCGACGCGTACCCCCCTGCTTCACCACCTCCGTCGACGCGTCGTAGAGCTTCATGAACGACACCGGCCCCGACGCCACGCCCTGCGTGCTCTTCACCACGTCGTTCTTCGGGCGCAGCCGCGAGAACGCGAACCCCGTCCCCCCGCCCGACTGGTGCACCAGCGCCATCGCCCGCAGCGTGTCGTAGATCCCGTCCCGCCCGTTCGACAGCGCATCCTCCACCGGCAGCACGAAGCACGCGGACAACTGCCCCAACGGCCGCCCCGCGTTCATCAGCGTCGGCGAGTTCGGCTCGAACAGCCGCTGCGTCATCAGCCGATAGAACTCCCGCGCCAGCGCATCCACCGCCCCCGCGCTCGCGCCGAACTTCGCGTCCTCCTCCGCGATCACCCGCGCGACCCGCCAGAACATGTCCTCCGGCGCCTCCACCGGCTTGCCGCGGTCGTCCTTCTTCAGGTACCGCTTCGCCAGCACGATGCGCGCGTTGTCCGACAGGTCCGCCGGCGGCAGGTCGTCCGGACGTACGAGGTCCGCGGCAATGCCGCCGGCCAGGCTGGAATTCGCGGGGCTCATGGCTCTCCTCAGGGGTTGAAGCAGATACGCAGCGTTCGGGCAGAATACGAATCGGCGAAAGCCGGCCGCAGGCCGGCCGCCGGGCTAAATGGGCTCGTCCGTTGGATGTGCGGCGCCGCGAGGTGCCCCATATCTAGTGGGGAGGTCGAAACTACACCCACGACATCTTGTGGTCAAGCCCATGCCCCGCGCTGCAAACATCATACCCCGAAAGGTCCCGAAGGTAGCCGCCCCCGGCACAACGATTTGACGAATTTTCCACGGCCAGTCCACACGCTTTCCACGGTCGTTTCCACAGCCGCGCGCGGGGCGCGGTCGGCGCCGCCGGGTCCCGGGCGGGCCGGACGCTTGCCTTTTAGGACGCCCTAACTTAGGGTTGGCTGGTATCCGAAGTGAAGATGTTCAACGCCCGAAACGCGCGGGCGAGCAGGCACACGGTCGAGGGACGAGATGGAAGCGCACCGAGCGCCGAGCGGAGGGCGGGGGGACGGTTGGCGGCGGACGCGGACGACGCCGAGCCTGGCGGAGGCGTATCGCACGATCGACGTGCACCGGGCCGGGTGGTTTCGCAAGCTGCTGGCGTTTGCGGGGCCGGGGTACCTGGTGGCGGTCGGGTACATGGACCCGGGGAACTGGGCGACGGACCTGGCGGGGGGCTCGGCGTTCGGCTACACGCTGCTGAGCGTGATCATGCTGTCGAACCTGATGGCGATCCTGCTCCAGGGGTTGGCGTCGAAGCTAGGGATCGTGACGGGGCGGGACCTCGCGCAGGCGGTGCGGGACAGCTATTCCACGCCGGTGGTGTGGCTGCACTGGGTGCTGGCGGAGGTGGCGATCGCGGCGTGCGATCTGGCGGAGGTGATCGGCTCGGCGATCGCACTGAACCTGCTGTTCGGGCTGCCGCTGCCGGTGGGGGTGGTGCTGACGGCGCTGGACGTGCTGCTGGTGCTGGCGCTGCAACAGAAGGGGTTTCGCTACCTGGAGGCCGTGGTGATCGCGCTGATCGCGTCGATCGCGGTCTGCTTCCTGTTCGAGATCATCGTGTCGAAGCCGGAGCTGGCGGGGGTGGTGCGGGGGTTCGTGCCGACGGCGGAGATCGTCCGCAACCCGGCGATGCTGTACATTGCCATCGGCATCCTGGGGGCGACGGTGATGCCGCACAACATCTACCTGCACTCGTCGGTGGTGCAGACGCGGAAGTACGAGGAGACGGCGGAGGGGAAGCGGGAGGCGGTGCGGTTCGCGTTCCTGGACTCGACGATCGCGTTGATGCTGGCGCTGTTCGTGAACGCGTCGATCCTGATCGTGGCGGCGGCGACGTTCCACCGGACGGGGCACACGGAGGTGGCGGAGATCCAGGATGCGTACAAGCTGCTGACGCCGTTGCTGGGGGTGACGGGGGCGAGCGGGGTGTTCGCGCTGGCGCTGCTGGCGTCGGGGCAGAACTCGACGCTGACGGGGACGCTGGCGGGGCAGATCGTGATGGAGGGGTTCCTCAACATCCGGCTGCGGCCGTGGGTGCGGCGGCTGATCACGCGGGCGATCGCGATCGTGCCGGCGGCGATCGTGGCGATACTGTACGGTGCGTCGGGGACGGCGCGGCTGCTGATCCTGAGCCAGGTGATCCTGAGCCTCCAGCTTTCGTTCGCGGTCTTCCCGCTGGTGCGCTTCACGTCGGACCGGCGGAAGATGGGGGAGTTCGTGAACGCGGGGTGGCTGCGGGCGCTCGCGTGGGTGGTGGCGTGGTTCATCGCGCTGCTGAACGCGTGGCTGCTGGTCCAGACCGTACGAGGGTGGCTGGCATGAGCGTGTACGACCGGATCCTGGTGCCGCTGGAGAACAGCGCGTACGACGAGGCGATCCTCGCGCACGTGAAGCCGCTGGCGCGGCTCTGCGGGGCGTCGCTGGTGCTGATCCACGTGGCGGACGGGTGGGCGGCGCGGAACCTCAAGCAGCTCCAGCTTCGGGAGAGCGCGGAGATGCGGGAGGACCGCGAGTACCTGGATCGGGTGTCGGCGGCGCTGGCGGAGGAGGGGTTCGATGTGGAGGCGGTGCTGGCGTGCGGCGAGCCTGCGGACGAGATCACGTCGGCCGCGGAGCGGGAGTCGTGCGACCTGATCGCGATGTCGACGCACGGGCACCGCTGGCTGAAGGACCTGCTGTACGGGAGCGTGGCGTCCTCGGTGCGCCACAAGACGATGACGCCGGTGCTGCTCGTGCGCGGCACGCCGCCGGCGCAGCCGGTGAAGGATGAATGACGCGACGCGGGATCGAGGAGTACACGGCGCCGGTTCAGGACTACCTGAAGACGATCTACGAGATCGAGCGGGGGTCGGACACGGGGGCGGCGACGACGACGGACATCGCCGGGCGGCTCGATCTGGCGCCGGCGTCGGTGAGCGGGATGGTGCGGCGGCTCGCGGATCAGGGGCTGCTGGAGCACGAGCGGTACCGCGGCGTGCGGCTGACGGAGGAGGGGCGGCGCGTCGCGCTGGGCACGATCCGGCGCCACCGCATCATCGAGACGTACCTGACGGAGGTGCTCGGCTACCCGTGGGACCGGGTGCACGAGGAGGCGGAGCGGCTCGAGCACGCGGCCTCGGACGAGCTGGTCGACCGGATGGCCGCGGCGCTCGGCGAGCCGACGGTCGACCCGCACGGCGCGCCGATCCCGACCCGCGACCTGCGCGTCGAGGAGGCCGATTCCGTCCCGCTCACCGAGGTCTCGGCCGGCCGCGCCGGGCGCGTCGTCCGGGTGGCCGACGACGACCCCGCCCTCCTCCGCTACCTCGACGAGCTCGGCATCTGCATTGGCACGCGGATCACGCTGGTCGGGCGCGCGCCGTTCGACGGGCCGATCACGCTCCGCCTCGACGGCGGTACGGAGCACGCCGTGGGCCCGCTCGTCGCGGCGCAGCTCCGCGTGCGCGAGGAGTAGCGCGCGGCGCGCCGGCCGGTCGCGCGCTCGTCGGCGTCGGCACGCCGGTCGCCGCCCTCCCCGCGTCCGCCCACGCCCGCCGGCGCGGTTACTTCCCTTCCTCCTCCGTCTCGTGGACGTGCCGCTGGCGCTCCAGCTCCCGGGCGCGCCGCCGCGCGACCACGGGGTTCAGCACCGCCGGCGGGATCATCTGCCGCCCCTTCAGCGCAGCCCGGTCGCGGCTCGCCTCACTCGCGTGGAGATCGACGTCGCTCTGATCCTCGGTCCACTTGTAATCGGTCCGCGTGCCCTCTCCGGGCGCGACGCGGTACTGGTCGGGTCGCTTGCCCCCCATGCGGCCTCCATGGTTCGGGGGTCTGTCTAGCCGTTGCAGCGCAATACGTTACACGAACCGTACCAGCCCGCGCGGGGGCGGTCGGGATCAAAACGCGGAGCCGAGCTCGAGCCAGAACTTCGGCCGGCGGTCGGCGCCCGCCGAGAGCGGCACGCCGGCGCCGACGCGCGCGCGGATCGTGGCGGGGACGAGCACCCGACCGTCGACCTGGAGCTCGCCGCCGACGGCGTAGAGGATGCCGGCGTCGCGGTCGGCGCAGGCGCGGTAGCGGGCGGCCGCGGCGTCGTCGCACCAGGCGTCGCCGGCATCGAGGAAGGCGCTGGCGGCGATGCGGTCGAGGTAGTAGGGGCTGACGCCGAGGCCGCGGCCGACGAGCGCGATCGGGACGCGGTACTCGAGGGAGCCGGTCCAGGCGCGGGTGCCGTAGCGGACGCCGTCGTCGAAGCCGCGGATCGGGAGGAAGCGGAAGCCGCCGAGGGTGGTGACGCCGAGGCTCGCGCTGCCGCCGGACGGTCCGCCGACGGCGTGGGGCTCGGCGCCGGGTCCGGAGCGGAGGAGCGCGGAGGCGCGCAGGGCGAGGACGTGGTGGGCGAAGCCGAAGAGGGGGATGCCCTGGTAGGCGGCGCCCCACGCCGTCGCCTCGGAGTAGGTGCCGGCGATGGAGTCCGGGCTGGTGTCCCAGCGCCGGCGCGCGGTGGCGGAGAGCGAGACGCCGTTCTCGCGGCTGATGGAGAACGGGTAGCTCTGGGCGTTGGCGAAGGCGACGCTGGCGACGGCGCCGACGAGGCGGTCGGCGGCGTCGAAGCCGACGACACGGAGCGTGTCGGGCAGGTCGGGGATACTGCGCTCGCGGCGCACGATCTCGCCACCGAGGGAGAGGGTGGCGCTGGAGCGGGCGCGGCGGCGTGCGAGCGAGGCGGCGGCGGCGAGCACGTCCTCGCGCTCGAAGATGGTGAGGGTGCCGCCGTCGCCCGGGAGCCGGACGAAGCCGATGTCGTCCCACGTGCGGGTGGCGCCGAGGCCGAGGACGGGGTTGCCGAGGCCGGCGTACTGGTAGTCGAGGCTCCCCTCGGTCCAGCGGCGGCTGGGCGAGAAGGCGAGCGCGGCCGACCAGGCGTGGCGGCCGACCAGGTCGCTGCCGTTGGTGGCGGCGCCGAGGAAGGTGCCGGTCTCCCCGCCGCCGTAGCGGAGCGGCAGCCAGAAGTGGGGCAGGATGGTGGGGAACGGCGAGTAGCCGCGCGGGCCGGCGTGGGGCGTCGTATCGGCGGCCTGGCGCGGGAACGTCGGTGCGTGGCGGGCGGCGAGGAGCGGCGGCGCGAGGCGCCAGGCGGTGGTGTCGAATGGGACGCGCTCGATGTGGTAGCCGTCGGCGTGGTAGCCGCTGTAGTAGATCCAGCGCCTGTCCGGCGAGACGTCCGGGTAGAAGGCGCCGGTGAGCAGGTTCGTGACCCGCAGCACGCGGAAGCCGGTGCGCGGCGCGGCGCCCGCGCCGGGGGCGGCGCGCTCGGCGACGCCGTCGGCCGAGGCCGCCGCGCCGAGGTCGGCGGCGTAGAGGTTCGGGATGCCAGAGCGGTCGGAGCCGAAGACGAGCCAGCGGCCGTCGGGGGACCAGGCGGGTGCGAGGTCGACGGCGTCGTCGCGGGTGACTTGCGCGAGCACGGCGCCGGTCGTGTCGAGGACGAGGATGTCGTAGGAGCCGCCCTGCTCCCAGCGGCCGACGGCGATCCGGCCGCCGTCCGGCGACCAGCGCGGGTAGGCCCAGTTCACGCGCGGGTCCATGCGCGTGACCGGGCGCACGCCGCCGTCCGCGAGGTCGACGATGACGATGCGGTTCGTGCCGTCGCTACCCTGCACCGCCACCGCGCGCCGGCCGTCGGGGTGCACGTCGACCTGGCCGATGCGCGCGCCGTGCGTGAGGCGCTTCTCGCCGCCGGCGCCCTGGATGTAGACGTCCGAGAAGAGGCGGTACGGCCCATCGTACTCGAGCTGCGTGGTGAGGACGGAGCCATCGGGGAGCCAGTCGGCCGGGGCCAGGTCGTTGCGCCGGCTGAGCCGCCGGCTCGTCCCGGTGCGGGGGTCGAGCACCCGCGTCGCGGCGGCGGAGCGGCCGTCGAACGCCGTGTAGAGCACCCGCCGCGAGTCGGGGCTGACGCGCGGGGCCACGGCGTAGTAGCCGGCGCGGGTCAGCACCTCGGGGCGGGACAGCCCCTCGGCCCGCAGCGAGTCCGCGAGCGCGCGGTAGCGGCTCTCGGCCTCGGCGCGCCACGCGTCGTACGCCTCGCCGAAGGACGTCCCCAGCACCCGGTGCGCGACGCCGGCGAAGCTCGGGAACCGCTGGCCGGCCGTCGCGCTCGAGAGGCGCGCCTGCACGTCGCGCCCGTACGTGCGCGCTAGGTGGTCCAGGAACATCGAGCCGAAGACGTAGGCCCCCTGCCCCGCCGGCCAGACGGGCGTGCCGCCGGTCAGCCGGTCGAGCGGCTCCCAGGCGCCCTCGAGCGCGGCGGTGCGCACGGCCATGTCGTGGAACGAGCCGTGGATGCGGCCCAGCCCCGTGAGGCCGGACTCGTACACGACGGCGGTGCCCTCCAGGTTCCACGCGGGCGTGCCGAGTGCGGGGAAGACCGGCCACGACACCGGCAGGCGCCCGAACACGGATCGCAGCCCCTGCCCCAGCGGCCCGGCACGGTCGAGGTGGAAGACGTGCGTCAGCTCGTGGTCGATGACGAGCTCGAGCCAGTCGTCGTAGTTGTCGAGCGAGACGTCGTCCACCGGCGGGCGCGCGTAGACGACGATGTGGTTGTACGGCAGCGGCGAGGCGAAGCCGTTCGAGAAGTCGACGTTGTCGGCGAGGAGCAGCTCGATCGTCCCCCGCGGCGGCGGGCCGAACGACGCGATCAGCCGCGAGCGTGCGCGCTCCGCCACCGCGCCGGCGTGCCGCGCGAGCGAATCGAGCCCGGGGCCGTACGTCACGCGGAAGTGCGCGGTCTCGAGCGTGCTCCAGCGTGCATCGGGCGGGATCTGCGCGCGCGCGGTGCGCGGGAGCGACAGTAGCAGCGCGCCGAGCAGGAGCGCGCGGGCGGCGGGGCGTCGTCGCATCGACGAAGTCCGTTCGTTGACCGGGATCGGGGTGCGCCAGGAAAATGGCGCCGCGCCCGGCCGGCGACAACGGGGCGCACCGGCGCCGTGCGGTGGGCCGCGCGGCGGGCGCGAGGCCGGGTGCCGGGCACCGCCGAGCCGCGGCGCGCCGGCCGCCGCCCCAGCTCCCCGTCCCCCTCAGCGCTGCGCGGCCGTCGCCTGCTCCCGGGCGCGGGAGACGAGGAACTCCCGCAACCCGGCCACGTGCGCCCGGGCGATCCGGTCCTGCACCCCCGGGTTGCGGAGCGCGGCCTCCTGCTGCGGCACCATCAGGAACATCGTCTCGGTCAGGACCGACGGGAACCAGGGGGTGCGCACGAGCGCGAAGTCGGCGCGGCCGATGCCGAGGTCCTTGAGCCCCAGCTCCCGCAGCAGCGCGCGCTGGAGGTCGACGGCGAGCGGCTGCGAGAACGGGTGGAAGTAGTAGGCGCTCGTCCCGGTGTTCACGTACGGGTTGATCCCGGCCGGCAGGCCGTTGTTGTGGAGCGAGATGTAGATGTCGGCGTTCTCGCGCGCGGCGTTCAGCGGCCGCGAGTTCAGCGGGACGGGCGTCATGTCGGTCCGCGACATGAGCACCGTCGCGCCCTCGCGCTCGAGCATCGGCTTAAGGCGGAGCGCGACGGCGAGGTTGGCCTGCGCCTCGGTCCAGCGCGTCGGGCCGACGGCGCCGCCCGGCGGATGCCCGGGATCGAGCGCGATCTTGAGCCCCCGGAACGGCGCGTTCGGGTCGATGGTCGGGGGGCGGCGGATGCGCAGCACCAGGTCGCCGCCCTCGGTCCAGAACGTCCGGTACCCCCAGACCGGCTGCGTGAGGCGCACGGTCACGCGGTAGACGCTGTCGGACGGCTGGCTCCACTCCGCCTGGCGGATGAGCGGGTCGAGCGCGCCGTACTGGAGGTAGTTCGTGTTGCTGACCGCGCCGTAGAGGTCGATCTGGAGCGTGCGCTCGTCCGGGACGCTGACGAAGAACGGCACGCGGTCGTCCAAGACCATGCGCACGTCGACCCAGCCGGCGGCTGGGGTGAGGCGCACGGTGTTGACGCGGGTGAACGGCGGCGGTGCGCCGACGGGGAGCAGCCGCACGAGGCTGCGGTCGACCCAGGCGACCTGGTCGTCGCCGAGGCTGACGCGGAAGAGGCCGCCGCGCTCGCCGGTCAGCGCGAGCTTCGTGGTGTTCGGCCAGAGGTAATGGTACGGCCCGCTCGTGCCCGGGCGCGCCGCGACGAAGCCGCGCGCGTCGGGGCCGGGCGGCTCGTCCGCCACGGCGACGCGCGGCCGGCCCTCGGGGAGCACGGCGAGGGAGAGCGGCAGGGGGGTGCGCGCGGTGTCGGGGCCGACGACGAGCTCGAGGATGGCGGCGGTCTGGAGGCGGCCGGCCGAGCCCGGGCGCAACCCGCGGGCCGGCGCCGGGCGGCGCGCGCGGTCGGCGGCGGCCGCCGCGTCCGCGGCGCGCAGCGCGGTCACGCTCCCCGGCGCCTCCGCGCCGCGCTGCATGGCGCTGTCTGTGGGCCCGAGCCGCGCGAACGTGGCCGGGCTCGGCAGCGGTGCGAGCGTGGTCCGCCCGAGCACGGTGTCGGCGGCGAGCAGCGGCACCGCGGCGAAGAAGCCGCGGTAGGTCGACACGCCGGCGACGCGCGCCGCGGCGGGCTTGCCGTCGCTGGTAAAGTTCGCGGCATCCGCCTGCGGCTCGTCGAACGCGCCGGACTCGGCGAGCCGGATCCGGCGCCCGTCGGGGAGGATGAGCGTGGCGACGCCGCCGGGCGTGCCGCGGAAGCCGACGGCGATGCGCTCGCCCGGCAGCACGGTCCAGGCGCCGCGCGGCGTGGCGCTGCCCGGGATGATGCGCGCGCCGGTGGAGGGGAGGGCGGGCG
>JADGGV010000487.1 GCA_019689775.1 Gemmatimonadota bacterium | reverse complement strand
GCTGTCGGGCGGGCAGCGCCAGCGGGTGGCGATCGCGCGGGCGCTGGTCAACGACCCGGCGCTGCTGCTGGCGGACGAGCCCACGGGCAACCTCGACAGCCGCACGAGCGACGAGATCATGGCGCTGTTCGCCGGACTCCAGGAGAGCGGCCAGACGATCGTGCTGGTCACGCACGAACCCGACATCGCCGCCCACGCGCATCGCCAGATCGTGCTGCGCGACGGGCGTATCGAGCGGGACGAACTGAACACGAGCCCCGTGCGCACGGGGACGGACGGAGGTGGACGGTGAAGCGACGCACGAAGCTCGTCGGCGCGGCGGTGATCGTCGTGGCGGCCGCGGTCCTGGGGATCGCGCTGTTCCGCCGCGGCGCGGCCTCGCCGGCGGAGAAGGATGACGCCGTGCAGACGGCGGCGGTCCAGCGCAAGCCGCTGGACGTGACGGCCGAGGCGTCGGGCACGGTCGAGCCGCCGCTGATCGTGGAGGTGAAGTCGCGCGCATCCGGCGAGGTCATCGCGCTGCACGCGGAGACGGGCGACGAGGTGAAGCGCGGCACGCTGCTCGCCGAGATCGACCCGCGCGATGTCCGGAACGCGCTCGACCAGGCGAAGGCGGACCTCGAGCTGGCGCGCATGCAATTGCAGACGGCGACCGAGCAGCGCAAGCGCTCCGAGGAGCTGCGCAAGGCGAACGTGATCACGGAGCAGGAGTTCGAGCAGGCGCGGCTGACCGAGACGAGCGCGCGGGCCGCGCTGGTCAAGGCCGAGACCAACCTCCAGTTGGCCCAGCAGCGGATGGGCGACGTCACGATCGGCGCGCCGATCGACGGCACCATCATCGAGAAGACGGTCGAGACCGGGCAGATCATCGCGTCGGCGTCGCAGACCGTCTCCGGCGGCACGACGCTCTTCAAGATGGCCGACCTCAGCACCATGCAGGTGCGCGCGCTGGTCGACGAGACCGACATCGGCAAGGTGCAGCCCGGCCAGACGGCGCGCGTCACGGTCGAGGCGTACCCGGGCCGGCCGTTCTTCGGGCAGGTGCAGAAGATCGAGCCGCAGGCCGTCGTCGACCAGAACGTCACCATGTTCCCGGTGCTGATCCGGCTCGACAACGCGCAGCGGCTGCTCAAGCCGGGGATGAACGCCGAGGTCGAGATCCAGATCGCGCGGCGCGCCGACGCGCTCGTGGTCCCGAACGACGCGGTCGTGAACCCCCGCGACGCGGCGTCGGTCGGCGCGGCGCTCGGGCTGAGCGAGGATCAGGTGCGGAGCGCGCTGTTCGCGGGCCCGGCGCCGGGCGGCGCCGCGGACAAGGCGGCGCCCGGCGGCGCGGCCAGCCAGAAGCCGGGCGCCGCGCCCGCCACGGCGACGGCCGCCGCCGTCCGTCCGGCCGGCGCCGCGGTGCCCGCGGAGTGCTCGGCGCTGCGCGAGAAGCTCCGCTCCGGCGGCTTCGGGTCGCTCGCCGAGGCGGACCGCGCGCAGCTCCGCGCCTGCCGCGCGCAGCTCGGCGGCGGGCGCGGTGGCGCCGCCGCGGGCGCGGCCGGCAACGGCGCGACCCGCCGCGCGGTCGTGTTCGTGTCCACGCCCACGGGCGTGCAGCCGCGCGCGGTCACGCTCGGCGTGAGCGACCTCGACAACACCGAGGTGCTGAGCGGCGTCTCGGAGGGCGAGCAGGTCGTGCTGGCATCCGTGCTGCGCCTGAAGCAGCAGCAGCAGGAGATGCAGAACATGATCCGTGAACGCGCCGGCGGGCCGCTGGGCGGTGGTGCGTCCGGCCGCGGCGGCCGCGGAGGGAGGTGACCATGCCCTGGCAGGAGATCATGCGCGTCGCCTTCTCGGCGGTGCGCGCGAACAAGCTGCGCTCCTTCCTGACGATGCTGGGGATCATCATCGGCATCGCCGCCGTCATCGCCATGGTCGCGCTCGGCCAGGGCGCACAGCGCTCGGTCGAGGCGCGCCTGGCCACGCTCGGCACGAACGTGCTGACGGTCCGCCCCGGCCAGCAGTTCATGGGCGGCGTCGACCGCGGCGACCGGAAGCTGACGGCGAAGGATGCCGAGGCGCTCGTGCGCGCCCCCGTCTACGTCAAGGCCGTCGCGCCCGAGATGCAGAAGCGGCTCCAGGTCACCTCCGGCGGCGCCAACGCCAACCTGATGGTGCTCGGGACCTGGCCGGCGTACTTCTCGATCAACAACGCGCAGCTCCAGGCGGGGCGCCTCTTCACGCAGGAGGAGGAGCGCGGGCGACGTCGCCTTGCCGTCCTCGGCTCCAACGTCGGCGACCGGCTCGGCGGCATCAACACGCTCACGCTCATCGGGCAGACCATCCAGATTGGCGGCGCGCCGTTCGAGGTCATCGGCGTCCTCCAGGCCAAGGGCGACCAGGGGTGGATGAGCCCCGACGAGATGGTCTACATCCCGCTGGCGACGGCGCAGTTCCGCTCGTTCGGCACCGACCGCGTCAACCAGATCGACGTGCAGGCCGTCGACGAGAAGTCGATGGACGCCGCGATCGCCGAGATCGACCGCGTGATCCGCCGCGAGCACCGCATCCGCCCCGGCGACCCGAGCGACGTCACGATCCGCAACCAGACGGCGCTGCTCTCCACGTTCCAGGAGACGACGAAGACGTTCTCCTTCCTCCTGGCCGGCATTGCCGCCGTCTCGCTCCTCGTCGGCGGCATCGGCATCATGAACATCATGCTCGTCTCGGTCACCGAGCGGACGAAGGAGATCGGGATCCGCAAGGCGCTCGGCGCCCGCCGTCGCGACGTCCTCTTCCAGTTCGTCGTCGAGGCGCTCGTGCTCTGCATCGCGGGCGGGATCATCGGCCTGACGGTCGGCGCCGCCGGCGCCTACCTGCTGCACCGCATGGCCGGCTGGAACACCGCCGTCGCGCCCAGCGCCGCGGTCCTCGCGATCGTCTTCTCCTCCGCGATCGGGATCTTCTTCGGCATGTGGCCCGCCCGGCGCGCCGCGAAGCTCGATCCGATCGTCGCGTTGCGCTACGAGTAGGGCGCCGGGGTCGCCAAATCCGTTTCGCGTACGCTCCCGCTCCCGGCCGTTCGGCGGAGCGGGGGAGTGGGGGATTGGGGGAGACCCCGATCCCCCGCTCGCCCACTCGGGTGGAGGTCCGGGCGCCGGAGCGGGGGCGGAAGCGGGAAAAAGGTGGACCCCGCGGCGGGCGCCGCCCTCCATTCGGTCGGAGTGCCGGACCCCTCCATCGACGGAATCCCGCCGGGTGCTCGTCCAGAACGCCGTCGTTTGTCCGATCCTGGTGGGCCGGGAAGGCCCACTCGGCACGGTGGCCCTGCTCCTCGAGCAGGCGCGCCGGGGGACGGGCGGAGTGTTGCTCCTGTCCGGGGAG
>JADGGV010000486.1 GCA_019689775.1 Gemmatimonadota bacterium | reverse complement strand
GAGCGGGGGCGTCGGGGCCTGGGGGATGGCTCCGCTGGGTCCCGCGGTCGTCGCGTCGCGCGCCGGCCCGGCGCTGTCCGCCGCGCGCCCACTCTCCGCGTCTCCCGCTCCTCCACTCGTCCGCTCGAACGCCCGCCGCGCCTCCCGCACGCGCCGCAGGTCGTCCTCCGTCAGCGTGAAGTCGTCGAACGTCCGTACGTACGCGAGCGGGAGGACGAGAAGCGGCAGCAGGCCGATGCCGTACATGACGATCGCCGCGCGGCGCGGCAGGCCGAGCAGCAGCGGCGTCGCGGCGCCCTCCGGCGGGAGCGCGAGCGCGAGCCCGAAGCCGCTCACCAGCACGACGAACGTGAACGCGAACGGCAGCGCGAGGCGGCCGACGCCGCGTCCGGGGCGCGCGGCGCCGAGCGCCATGATCGCCACCAGCGAGCCCGCCATCCCGACGACGAGCGCCCACGGCGCCCACGCCGGCGCGCCGCCCGGCAGGAAGGCCGAGGCGTACGCCGCGCCGACCACGAGCGTCGACGCCACCAGCGCCGCCAACGGAAGCCGCGTCTTCGTCATCCGCCGTAGATCTCCTCGAGGAGGTCGTGGTAGCGCGCGGCGATGACCGCGCGCCGAACCTTCATCGTGGGCGTCAGCTCGCCGGCCTCGACGGTCAGCTCGTGCTCGAGGAGCGCGAAGCGGCGCACGCTCTCCGTGCTCGAGAGATCGCGGTTCACCGCGTCGACCGCGGCCTGGACGTGGGCGACGACGCCCGGATGGCGGAGCAGGGCGGGGAAGGCGACGCCCGGCGCGTGCTTCCGCCCCCACGCCTCCACCACCGGGCGGCGGAGCGTGAGCAACGCCGAGAGGAACTTCCGCCCCTCGCCGCACACCACGGCCCGCGCGATCCACGGACTCGCCTCGAGGCGCGCCTCGATCGGCAGCGGCGCCACCTTCTTCCCCGTCGACAGCGCGATCAGCTCCTTGCGCCGGCCGGTGATCCGCAGGAACCCGCGTTCGTCGAGCGTGCCCAGGTCGCCGGTCCGCAGCCACGCGCCGTCGGGCGTGAACGCCTCCGCGCTCTCCGCCGGCCGGCGCTGATAGCCGTCGAACGTCAGCGGGCCGCGACGGATCTGGACCTCGCCGTCGTCGCCAATGCGTAGCTCCGTTCCCGGCATCGCGGGCCCGACCGAGTCGAACGTGTAGCGGTCGGCGCGGTTCATCGCGGCGCACAGGTGCTCGGTCAGGCCATACGCGCCCAGCACGGTGACGCCGAGCGCGTCCAGGTACTCCGCCACCTCCGCCGGGAGGGTCGCGCCGCCCGACGTGGCCAGGCGCAGCCGCCCGCCGAACAGCGCCCGCACCCGCGCGAAGACCGGCTCGCCCAGCTCCCGCCACTCGGCGGCGGCCGCCGGGGGCACGGGCTCGCCCGCGCGCCGCGAGCGCGAGATCGCCCGCCCAAGCTCGAGCACGCGGTCCCAGCGCGCCGCCTCCGCCCCCGCCAGCTCCGCCCGCGCCGACCGCAGCGCCTCGTACGCCTTCTCGTAGAACCGCGGCAGTCCGCCGAAGAGCGTGGGCCCGTACGCCCGGCTCGCCTCCCAGATCCGCGTGTGGTCGGCGACGAGCCCCGCCTCCATGCCGACCAGGATCCGGGTGTACAGCCCGAAGATCCGTTCGCTCGCGTGGCAGTAGGGCAGGAACGAAAGCGACGTGTCCGCCTCCACCAGCCCGAGCGCGTCCCGGATCGACGCCGCCGACGCCGCCAGACAGCGGTGCGTGATGCGGGCGCCCTTCGGCTCGCCCGTCGACCCGGAGGTGTAGATCAGGATCGCCACGTCGTCCGGGCGCGCGGCGCGCGCCCGCGCCTCCGCCGCCGCCACCCCGCCCTCGCTCGCCTGCGCCAGCAGCTCGCTCAGCGCGACGACGCCCGGCGCCTCCACCGGCGCCGCCGAGACCACCGTCCTCAGTGCCGGCAGCTCGTCCCGCACCGCCAGGACCTTCGCGAGCTGCTCCGGCGTGTCCACGACGACCACCCGCGCCTCCGCGTCCGCCAGCACCTGCCGCACCTGCGCCGGCGCGGCCGTCGGGTAGAGCCCCACCGTGACGTAGCCGCCGGCCAGCGCCCCCACGTCCGCGATCGGCCAGATCGGCCGGTTCCCCGCCAGGATCCCGACCGCGTCCCCCGGCGCGTGCCCCGCCGCGGCCAACCCGGCCGCGACACGCAGCGCCGAGTCCGCCCAGGCGCGCCACGTGATCTCGTCGTCCGCCTCCGCGCCGCCGGCCCGCAGCGTCCGCAGCGCCACCCGCTCGGGGCGCCGGGCGGCGCGGTCCAGGAAGACGCCGAGGAGCGTATCGGCCATGGTCAGCGCTCCACCGCGTGCCAGCGCAGCGCCACGCACCCCATCGCCAGCCCGGCGCCGGAGCCGGTCATCACCACCAGGTCCCCCGGCCGGAGCCGCCCCGCCATCCGCGCGTCGTGCAGCGCCATCGGCAGGCACGCGGAGCCGGTGTAGCCCCACTTCCCCATCACCGTGTGCGTCTTCTCCATCGGCTCGCCCAGCCGCTCCATGACCCCGCGGATCGTTGACAGGTTCACCTGCGTCCACAGCCAGAGGTCCACGTCCGCCGGGCCCTTCCCGAGCCGACCGAGCACCGAGCGCACGATGCGCGGCCACCCCTCCTCGTTGACCTCCTTCGGGTACTTCTCCACGAACCGCAGCCGGTTGCGGCGCCCCTCGCGCAGGACCGCCTCCGTGATCGGCTCGCGCGTGCCCCCCGCGAACACGCCCATCCCCGCCTCCAGCCGCCCATCCGCGTACAGCTCGCTCGCCAGGATCCCCGGCTCCGCCGACGCCTCCACCACCACCGCGCCCGCGCCGTCCGCGAAGATCGTCGCCGTCTTCTTGTCCAGCGGGTCCACGAACTTCGACATCGCGTACACCGCGACCACCAGCACCCGGGTGTACCGCTCGTCCGCCGCCAGATACTTCCAGGCGATGTCCAGCGCCGTCACGAAGCCGGCGCACGCCGCGTTCACGTCGAACGTCCCCGCACGGCGCAGCCCCAGCCGCCCCTGTACCACCGACGACGTCGCCGGCGAGATGTACTCCGGCGTGTCCGTCGACACGATCAGCAGGTCGATCTCCGCCGGATCCACCCCCGCCGACTCGAGCGCGCGCCGCCCCGCCTGCACCGCCAGGTCCGCCGCCGACTCCGACGGCCCGCACACGTGCCGCTCTCGGATCCCGAGCACGTTCGACACGAAGTCGTCGATATCTTCCCCCAACCGCCGCGACAGCTCCGCGTTCGTCACCACCGTCGGCGGTACGTACGCGCCCGTCCCCGTGATCCTCGCCCCCCTCATCCGCCCACCTCCACCGGCGGCGCCGTCGTCCCC
>JADGGV010000485.1 GCA_019689775.1 Gemmatimonadota bacterium | reverse complement strand
GTCTGAAGGAGGGCGACCGTGTGGTGGTCGGCAACGTGGGGCTGCTGGCCGAGGGGATGCGGGTGCAGATCCTGGGCACGGACCAGGGCGGGGCGGGGGAGCGGGCGCCGAGCCGGCCGCGTCGCCCTGGCGCCTGAGGGGTGAAAGGAGCGAAGCGTGTTCCTCTCGGACATCTCGATCAAGCGCCCGGTCTTCGCGACCATGATGATGGTGACGCTGGTGGTGCTCGGCGTCGTCGCCTACCGCCGGCTCGCGATCGACGAGTACCCGGACATCACCTACCCGGTGGTCGTGGTGCAGACGACGTGGCCGGGCGCCTCACCCGAGGTGATGGAGCGGGACATCTCGCGGCCGATCGAGGAAGCGCTGAACACGGTGCAGGGGGTCAAGGAGATTTCCTCGACCTCGCGTGAGGGGAGCTCGATGGTGCGCGTCGAGCTGAACCTCGGGGTGGACGTCGGCATCGCGCAGCAGGACGTGATGTCGAAGGTGTCGGCGCTGCGGCGTCAGCTCCCGCAGCAGATCGACGAGCCGGTGGTGCGGCACTTCGACCCGAACGACCGGCCGATCATGTCGGTCGCGATCCAGAGCAACGCGCGCTCGCTCCGCGATCTGTCGGACCTGGCGGAGCAGACGATCAAGCCGCGGATCGAGTCGGTCGAGGGCGTGGGCGAGGTGGACGTGTCTGGGGCGCGGGACCGGCAGATCCGGATCCAGATGGATCCGGTGGCGATGCAGGCGTACGGGCTCGGGCCGCCGCAGATCATCGCGGCGCTCCAGCGCGAGAACCAGGAGGTGCCGGCCGGCCGCGTGGAGCACGGCCAGACGCAACGACTGGTCCGCATCACCGGGCGGGTGCAGGACCCGAAGCAGTTCGCGAACATCGTCGTCGGCTCGCGGAACGGCGTGCCGATCCGGCTGGGCGACGTGGCGACGGTCGTCGATGGCGAGGAGGATGCGACCAGCGTCGCGCTCATGGACGACCGCCGCGCGGTCTCGCTCGACATCCTGAAGATCTCGGGCGCGAACACGGTGGCGGTGGCGGACGGGGTGCTGGAGCGCATCAAGGAGCTCCAGGAGGAGCTGCCGCCGGACATCAAGCTGACGGCGGTGCGCGACGACTCGAAGCGCATCCGCGAGGCGGTCGCTGACGTCCAGGTCACGATCGTGCTGGGCGCGATCCTGACGATCGCGGTGATCTACCTGTTCCTGAACTCGTGGCGCTCGACGGTGATCACCGGGCTGACGCTGCCGGTGAGCATCATCTCGGCGTTCTTCATCATGTGGGTCTTCGGCTTCACCGTGAACACGATGACGCTGATGGCCCTCTCGCTGGCGATCGGGCTGCTGATCGACGATGCCATCGTGGTGCGGGAGAACATCGTCCGGCACCTCGAGATGGGGAAGGACCACTACCGGGCGGCGAAGGAGGGGACGAGCGAGATCGGCCTGGCGGTGATCTCGACCTCGCTGGCGGTGGTGGCGGTGTTCCTTCCGGTGGCGTTCATGGGCGGCCAGATCGGGATGATCTTCAAGCAGTTCGGCGTCACGGTCGCCTTCGCCGTGCTGGTCTCGCTGTTCGTCTCGTTCACGCTGGACCCGATGCTCTCGTCGGTGTGGCCGGACCCGGAGGTCGAGCACGGCGGCAGCGCGGTGAAGCATCGCGGCCCGATCCGGCGCTTCACGCGGGCGTTCAACGACTGGTTCGAGCGGGTCGCGGAGCGCTACCCGCACTGGCTCGAGTGGGGGCTGCGCAACCGGGGGAAGGTGATGCTGGGCGCGCTGGCGTCGATCGTCGTCGCGTTCCTCATCCTGCCGCGGCTCGGCTTCACCTGGATGCCGGACACGGATGGCGGCGAGTTCAACATCTCCTACCGTGTGCCGACCGGCTCGCGGCTGGAGTACACGACGCAGAAGGGGATGGAGATCGTCGCGTTCCTGCACCGCATGCCGGAAGTCGAGTTCACGTACCTGAACGTGGGCGGCGGCTCGCGGGGGAGCCCGAACAGCGGGCGGATCTACGTGCGGCTGGTCGACAAGAAGCATCGGTCGCGGTCGCAGGCGGAGATCCAGAACGACCTGCGCCAGCGGCTGCGGCAGATCCCGGGGGTGCAGCCGGCGATCACGGGCACGCCGTCGATCTTCGGCGGCTACCGGCAGCCGATCGTGGTGAACGTGCAGGGCCCGGAGGTGACGCGCCTGAAGATCGCCGCCCAGCAGGTGCTGGACGCGATGCGGAAGGTGCCGGGCGTGGCGGAGCCGAACTCGAGCGACGAGGGGCAGGTGCCGCAGCTCGACGTGCGCATCGACCGGGAGCAGGCGTGGGCCGCGGGGCTCGGCGTGCAGACGATCGCCTCGACGCTCCAGCCGCTGTTCGCCGGGCAGCGGGCCACGCGTTGGGAGGATCCGCTGGGCTACTCGCACGACGTGGTCGTGGTCTACCCGGACTCGCTGCGTAGCACGCTCGCCGACGTGGCGGAGGTGCCGATCCCGACGTCGACGAGCCAGTTCGTCGGCTCCACGGTCCCGCCGGTCGTGCCGCTCTCGCAGGTGGCGGACGTCCGCGCGGGCGTCGGGCCGCAGCAGATCGAGCGGCGCGCGCTCGAGCGGCAGATCAGCATCAACGCGGGCGTGCTCCCGGGCTACAGCATGAGCGAGGTGGTGAGCCGGGTGACCGCGGCGATCGACTCGCTCGGTCTGCCGCCGGGGTACCACACGGTCTTCACCGGCGACGTGCAGAACCTCGAGGAGACGAAGGGCTACGTGCTCGAGGCGCTGATCCTGGCCGTCATCTTCATCTACGTGATCCTGGCCTCGCTCTTCGGCTCGTTCCTCCAGCCGCTCGCGATCATGCTGGCGCTGCCGCTGTCGTTCATCGGCGTGGCGGTCGCGCTGCTGGTGACGAAGGGCAACCTGAACGTGATGAGCATGATCGGCGTGATCATGCTGATGGGCCTCGTCACGAAGAACGGGATCCTGCTGATCGACTTCGCGAACCAGCAGCGCGCGGCGGGGCTGAGCCGGGCGGAGGCGCTCCTCATGGCCGGGCGCATCCGGCTGCGCCCGATCATCATGACGAGCGTCGCGATGATCTTCGGCATGCTGCCGCTGGCCTTCGCGATCGGTGAGGGCGCGGACCAGCGCGCGCCGATGGCGCGCGCGGTCATCGGCGGGCTGCTGACGTCGACGCTGCTGACGCTCTTCGTCGTGCCGGTCGTGTACACGCTCCTGGACGACGCGGCGAAGCTGCCGGCCAAGCTGCGCGCCCGGCGCGGTGGGGGGGCGGCGCATCCGGTCGCCGAGCCGGAGCCGGTCGCGGGGGACTAGCCGGCCCGCGCGTGCCTCCGGGCGGCGCCCCTGCGCCGGCGAGGCGGAGGCGGGCGGCGGGGG
>JADGGV010000484.1 GCA_019689775.1 Gemmatimonadota bacterium | reverse complement strand
GGCGGTGGGGGGGGGGGGCCCGCGCCGGCGTGCGCTTCGAGCTCGGCGCGCAGGTCGCCGCGGTCGAGTCGGAGGGGGCGCGGGTCACGGGCGTCCAGCTCGCGGGGGGGCGGCGGCTCCCCGCCGGGCGCGTGGTCCTCGCGGCGGGATCGTGGAGCGGCGAGATCCGTGGCCTCCCGCGGCCGGTGCCGGTCCGCCCGGTGCGTGGCCAGGTCGTCGCGCTCGAGTCGGTTCCGCCGCTCCTCGGCCGCACCGTCGCGACGCCCGACATCTACCTGGTGCCGCGCCGCGACGGGCGGGTGCTTCTGGGCGCGACCGTCGAGGAGGCCGGCTTCCGCGCCACGCCGACGGCGGGCGGGATCCACCGACTGCTCGCGGCCGCGATCGCGGCCGCGCCGGCGCTGGCGGATGCGCCGGTGGCGGAGATCTGGGCGGGGCTCCGTCCGGGCACGCCCGACGGCCTCCCCATCCTGGGCCCGGACCCCGAGCTAAGCGGGCTCGCCTACGCCACCGGGCACTTCCGGAACGGAATCCTGCTGGCGCCGATCACCGCGGCGCTGCTCGCGGACCTGCTGGCCGGGGAGCCGCCCGCCGCGCTGCTCGAGGCCTTCGGCGTCGACCGCTTCAAGGGAGGGGGGCCGTGAGCTGCCGCAAACCGCCGCCGCCCGGCGGCGCCGAGCCGCCACGACCCGGGGGCGCCGAGCCGCCACCGCGGCCCGCCCCGCCGGCGGGCGGCCCGGTCTGCGACCTGTGCGGCGCCACGATGTACGAGCTGCACTGCAAGCTGATCTGCCCGGCGTGCGGCTACACCCGCGACTGTAGCGATCCCTGACGCTACATCGCCATCACGGTGCCGACGTACCAGTCGATGATCGGCTCCCCCCAGAGGTAGGTGATGGCGGCGGCCAAGGCGAGGAAGGTACCGAACGGCAGATAGCTCCCGAGCAGCTTGGGCTCGCCCCGCACCAGGAGGTACGGCACGCCGATCACGAGCCCGAGCGCCGAGCCGAGGAAGAGCGTCTGCACCACCCCACGCCAGCCGACGAACGTCCCGATCATCGCCATCAGCAGGACGTCCCCCGCGCCGAGGGCCGGCTTCCGGAAGCCGTAATCCGCCACGAGCTTCAGCGCCAGGAAGAGGGCGCCGCCGACGCCGAGCCCGAGGGCCGCGTCGCCGAGGGGGAACCCTCCCGGGATCGCCGCCAGGATCAGCCCGATCGCGACCCCGCCGACCGAGAAGTGATCCGGGATGAGGTGGTGGCGCGCGTCCGTCGCCGCGATTCCGAGCAGGATCGTGAAGAAGCACCCCATGCGGAGCGCTTCGACGGCCGCGTCGGTGCGCGCGGCCGCCGCGATCCAGATGAGCGCCGTCGCCAGCTCGACGAGCGGGTACTGCACCGAGATCCGCCCGCCGCACCCGCGGCAGCGGCCGCGCAGGGCGAGCCAGCTCAGCACCGGCACGTTCTCGTACCAGGGGATCGGCCGCGCGCACATCGGGCAGCGCGAGCGCGGTCGAACCACCGACTGGCCGAGCGGCAACCGGTACACGCACACGTTGAGGAACGATCCGACGACCGCGCCCAGGAGACCGGCGAAGAGGACGACCAGCCCGTGCGGCATACCGATCAACGCCTCCGTGTGAGCAGGTAGAGCAGGATCCCGGCAGCGACGCCCACGTTCAGCGACTCCGCCCTCCCGCGGATCGGGATCGAGAGGAGCCGATCCACGGCGCGGCGCACCTCCTCGCTCAGGCCAGCGCCCTCGTTGCCGAGCACGAGCGCCGCGCGCTGAGCCAGCGGCGCCGCCTCGACGGACTCGCCCCGCGCGTCGGCGCCGTAGATGGCAAAGCCCCGCTCGCCGAGCCACTCCAGCAGCTCGCCCGCCGTCGCGGCCACGATCGGAAGATGGAACGCCGAGCCGGCCGCGGCGCGCACCGCCTTCGGGTTCCACGGATCCACGGTCCCGGGCAGCACCGCCACGAACGCGGCCGCGAACGCATCGGCCGACCGCACCAGCGTGCCGAAGTTGCCCGGGTCCTGCACGCCGTCCAGGACGAGAACCGTCGCGGCCCCCTGCACCACGATCTCGCCCAGCTCGGCGCGCGGGATCGACGCCACGGCCAGGATTCCCTGCGGCGTCTCGGTCGCGGCGAGCGCGGCCAGCTCGGCGTCGCCGATCCGGTGCAGCACGCCTCGCTCTTCGAGCGTCGCGGCCAGCGCGCGGCCCCGTTCGGTGTCCTCCAGGGAGGGCGATGCGACCGCGAAACGGAGGTCGATCCCGGAGCGCGCGAGCTCCTCGACGACCCGGACGCCTTCGGCGAGGAACAGCCCGTCCCGCTCGCGATTCTTCCGCCGGTGCAGGCCGCGGATGAGCTTCGCGTCGGCGCGACTTAGCACGTAACCTCAAGCTGGAACACGTCTTGCCCCAAAGTCGTACGTATTCGAGACCAACCCCGCAGGGAGCGAAAGATATGACCCGACCGTTCGTTCGCCTTCGGCGCGGCATGGCGACGGCCGCCGTGGCGCTCGGCGTCACGATGGGCGCCGGGTGCGCCATCTCGACACAACAGGAGGCGCAGCTCGGCGCGCAGTCGGCGGCCGAGGTGAACCAGCAGCTTCCGATCGTGCGAGATGCGGCCTTGAACCGCTACATCACCGCGCTGGGCAACGAGATCGCGGCGGTCGGCCCGCGGCGCCTGGACTGGCACTTCTACATTGTGAACAGCGACGTCGTGAACGCCATGTCGCTGCCGGGCGGCTACGTGTACGTGAACCGGGGCGTGATCGAGAACGCGGCGAACATGTCGGAGCTGGCCGGCGTGCTGGCGCACGAGATCGGCCACGTGGAGGAGCGGCACTCGGTGCAGCAGGTCCAGCGGGTGAACAACGCGAACCTGGGGTTGACGCTGGCGTACGTGCTGATGGGGCGGCAGCCGTCGGCCGCGGAGCAGGCGGCGATCACCCTGGGCGGCAACGCGATCTTCGCGAAGTACGGCCGGGATGCGGAGCGTGAGGCGGACGCCGACGCGGTGGCGCTGACGACGCGGGCCGGGATCAGTCCGCGCGGGCTGCCGACGTTCTTCGAGAAGCTGGTCCGGATGCGGCGGAGCCGGCCGAGCGTGGTCGAGGGGTGGTTTGCCACGCACCCGACGGAGGAGGAGCGGATCCAGGCGACGAGCGCGCTGGTGAACCAGATCCCGCGCGGCACGCTCTCGCGCCTCCAGGTCGACTCGAACGCGTTCCGCGCGTTCAAGGCGCGCCTGGCGCGCTACCCACAGCCGCCGGCGCAGTACCGGTCGCGCTAGCCGGGCGGCGGCGCCGCGCCCCGGACGCCGGGCCCCCCGGGGGGGCCCCGCCGCCCGGGGGGGGGGGGGGGGGGCGGCCCCCCCCCCCGCGG
>JADGGV010000483.1 GCA_019689775.1 Gemmatimonadota bacterium | reverse complement strand
GCCGCGGCGGCCGCCGCCCGGCCCCCCCCACCGCCCACGCCCGCCGCGGCGCCCGCACCGCCCGTCAGATTGGCCGTTTCTGCCATGGTGTTGCGCGGCGACCCCGTTATCCTTCACGCATCCGGGTCCAGGAGGCGATATGCACGGATATCGGGAGTGGCCGTTCGGGCCCCACAAGGGCGGGCCCCGATGGCGGTTCGAGGAGGATGCGGAGGAGCGGGAGCGGCCGGCTCGCCGGCTGCGCGAGCTGGAGCCGTGGGAGGACGACAACGAGATGCTCGATGGCGCGGACGCGCTGGAGGACCTGGTGCAACCCGGCGCCGGCACCGCCGAAGCGGCCCGCATGGTCGCGCGCTTCGCCACCGTGCGCTTCGCGCTCGGCGCGACCTCGGGGTGCATCCCGGAGTGGCTCCTCGACCACGAGCGCCGCGCCGCCGCCGAGTACGTGCTCTACCCGTCGGCCACGTCCCGGGAGGCGGCCGCGCTCGCCGCCGTGGTGCGGCTGGCCGCGCCCGACCCGCCGCGCGAGATCGCCGCTCACCTGTGCGACGCCGCCGACGCCGCGGCGGAACGAACGCACGAGGGCGGCGCCCGCTCGCTCTACCGCGCCGCCTACATCATCGCCGTCGAGCGGGGCTGGTCCGCCGAGGCCGCCCGCGCCGCCGGCGGGATGGAGCGGCTCGCGCAGCTCGGCGGCGGCCGCTGGTCGCAGCGGCTCTGGCGCCGGCGCGGGCTCGTCCTGCGCCGCCGCGCGGCGCGGGAGGCTGCGGCTGAGGTCGACGCGGGCTGAGCGCGCGAAACGGATTCGCCGATGCTCTTGGCGCCGCCCGCGGGAGCGCGGTACGTTGTCCAGCATGAGTAGCACGCCGACGATGGACCTGCTCGCCGCGGTAGATCTCAGCACCGCTGCCGGAATGCGGCGGCACGCGGCCGCCGTTCGGCTGCATCCCGTGCGCCGCAAGCGGCTCGGCCAGTTCTTCACCCCCGCACCGATCGCCCGCTTCATGGCATCGCTGGTCGCGACGCGGGCGAGTCGCGTCCGAATCCTCGATCCCGGCGCAGGGGTTGGATCGCTGTTGGCCGCGGTGATCGAGGAGTTGTGCTCTCGCTCGATCCCGCCTCGAAGTATTTGCGCGACCGCGATCGAGGTGGACTGGAGCCTCCACGACGCCCTCCAGGCGACGATGGCGGACTGCCAGCGGCTGTGCACGCTCCGAGGCGTCGAGTTCGAGGGCGAGGTGCTCGAGCGGGACTTCATCGCCCATGGCGTGTCCGCGTTGGAGACCCAACTCGGATTCGAATCCGCTTCGAGCGAGAAGTACGACATCGTCATCATGAACCCGCCGTATCGAAAGATCGGCTCTCGCTCGCCGGACCGACGCCGCCTGGAGAGTTTGGGAATCGAGACGCCCAACCTCTACTCCGCGTTCCTCGCCATCGGCGCCATGCTCCTCCGCGATGGCGGCGAACTGATCGCGATTACTCCGCGGAGCTTCTGCAACGGCTCCTACTTCCGGGCATTCCGTCACTGGTTCCTCGGCCTGATGAGCTTCTCGCGGCTACACGTGATCGAGTCGCGTAACGAGGCCTTCGCGGAGGACGGTGTGCTCCAGGAGAACGTGATCTTTCGCGCCCACCGGGGCGCCGCGCCGCCGACAGTGCTGGTCACGTCCGGGAGTGGTTCGCCCGAACGTCTTCGGTATCGCCGTGAGATCCCTGTCGACGAGCTCGTCCTGCGCGACGATCCGGACATGTTCATCCACCTGCCGGTCGAGCCCGATGCAAGCGACGTCGCCCGCATCATACGCCAGCTTCCGTGCGAGCTCGCCGACCTCGGTTTGACCGTCTCGACGGGCAGAGTAGTGGATTTCCGTGCGCGAGACGCGCTCCGCGCGGCTGGGGATCCGGGGACCGTACCGTTGATCTATCCGACCCACTTCTCCGATGGATCGATCGTCTGGCCGAAGGGAACGAGGAAACCCGAGGCGATAGTGAAGAATTCGCGCACCCTCGAACTCCTCGTGCCCGCCGGTCATTATGTGCTTGTTCGCCGGTTCTCGGCGAAAGAGGAGCCGAGGAGGGTGGTCGCCGCGATCTACGATCCGGCGCGGGTCCGCTCAGGGAGCCCGGTCGGATTCGAGAACCATTTGAACTACTTCCATCGGGATGGGAATGGCATCGACCCGCTCCTCGCTCGCGGGTTGGCCTCGTTCCTCAATTCGACCTGGGTGGACCGGTACTTTCGACAGTTCAGCGGCCATACCCAGGTGAATGCCGGCGACCTGCGGAAACTCCGCTATCCCCGTCCAGAGACCCTTCGGTCGATCGGAGAACGGGCCCGGAAGCCGTCGCTCGGCCAAGCAGAGATCGATGCCATCGTCGAATGGGCTCTCGACGCCAGCCTGGATCGTCGACCAGAAAGCGCGTGCGGAGGTTGGAGTGAAGCATGAGCCACAGGAACAGTGTGCACGACATTCGATCCGGTATACCGCAAGAACGCTCTCCTACTTCTTTCTGTGTGACTCGTGCGCCGACCGCCTCGTCTCGGAGGCGTTCAACGGTCGTCATCCCGTCTTTCGTGCAGAGCCAATCGAGGGATTCTGTGGGCTGTGCAACGAGTTGACGGACGTACGCTTTTGCCAGTGGTTCCTATGTCCGATCTGCTTCAATGTGGTGGCTGGCTATCAGAAGGGATTCGTCGCGGCACGGGCGGTGCGTGAGTTCTGGGACACGCATGTTCGAACGTCATACCCAAACTTCAACCTCGAAGAAACCGACCCCATCCAGCTAACGCCGTTTGTACGGGGATCGAAAACCAAACGACAGTCTGCCGAGACACTGAAGCATTCGGATTTTTTGGTCTCTGAGCATGTTGGCGATCAGATTATCCCGCGTTTTCATATCGAATTGAAGACGGGTCCTGGATCTATCGTCGACATGCCGGAGTTCCAGCTAGACGTCAACGACTTTAACGACATTGTCGGCCCAGCCATAAACACAGGCCTCCCCGTATACATATTTCACGCGCAGGTTGGCTTCGAATATCACCTCCCGACGCGCGGCGCGGTGGTCCGGAACATGTGGTGGACCGACCTGATCGAGCTGGAGCGCAACTATCGGCGAAGCGCGTCGCGGAGGGATGAAGCCAAGGCCGCCCGTTACTACGACCCGAAGGCGTTTCGCGAAACGAGGGATTTCGCGGTAGAGATCCGGGACCGCCGGTTCGAGGTCGTCCGGGAGCACCTGCTCGCGAATCCTCCGCGGCTCATCGGATGAGGTTGTGTCGCGAGCGGGGGCGAAGCGCATCATCAACCTGCCGTATTCACGAGAGCGTAGTGGTAGGATAGCGTAGCCGGAAAAGCCACATGGCGCATCTGCCGTTGCGGCCGTAGGATGTGGGTTGCGAA
>JADGGV010000482.1 GCA_019689775.1 Gemmatimonadota bacterium | reverse complement strand
CCGCCCGGATCTGCCCGCCCGCGTACAGCGGCTGCGTCACCGTCACCCCCGCCGACCACGTGTTCGGCTTCCCGAACGGCAGGTTGCCGAACGCGCCCGACAGCCCGCTCAGCCCCGCCAGCGGCGCATTCTTCTCCAGGTAGCTCAGCCGCTCCTCCACCGACGCGTTCGGGTCCGGGTTGAACCGCATGCTGTCCGGCAGCCCCAACCCCGACCCCTGGAACGGCGAGCGCAGCGCATGGTTGTACGAGAGTTGCGTGTTCACCTTCGGCAGCGCCGCCGACTTCGCCGCCTTCACCCCCGCCTCCGCCTCGTCCACCCGCGCCGCCGCAACCCGCACCTCCTCGCTCTTCGCCAGCGCCAGCCCCAGCGCCTGCCGGAGCGTGAGCGACATCGGCGCGCCCCGCGCATCCGCGGCGGCGCCGGAGCCGGTGGTTGCGCCGGCGGTCGGGCTCGAGCCGGCGCCGGCGTTCCCGCTGCCCGCGGCCGGCGGCGCGCCGACGGCCGACGTCACCGGCACAGATGCGGCCACCCCTGGCGACGTCGCCGGCGCCGCGGACGTCGCCGCTCGCGACTCCGCCGGCCCGGCCGCGCCCGGCGGCACCGCGAACGCCACGCCCTGCGCCGAGACGCCTCCCGGAACCAGCGCCAGCAGCAGCGCCGCCGCCATGTGGCGAGTCCTCTCCATCGTCTTCACTCCTCTATCCCTCACGCCGCGGCATCCGACCGCGACCCGTCCTCCGGCACCCGGACCACGCGAGGCTCGAGCGCCACCGCGCCCACCCGCTCCAGCACCCGCCCGAACAGCGCATGGCACCGCTCCACCCGCTCCCTCACCACCGGATCCCGCGCCTCGCCCGACTCCAGCACCCGCTCCAGCATCGCCCGGCCCTGCCGCAGCGGCGCCAGCGCGACGTCCACCAGCCGAACGTCGAAATCCGGCGAAACCGTGTAGTAGTCCCGCCGGTCCCCCGGCCGCGTCTGCCGCTCCAGCACCCCCAGCCGCTCCAGCAGCCGCGCGTTCGTGCTCGCGCTCGCCTTGCTCACCCCCAACCGCGCCGCCAGCTCGTCCAGCGACAGCGCACCCCGATGCAGCAGCAGCGCGCCGATCACCTTCCCGGCGATCCGCGGCATCCCCTCCCGCTCGAACTCCTGTCCGATGCGCTCGAGCAGGCGCACCCTCGTGTCGTGCATCACGTTGCCTCCGCGCGTCGCTCCGTGCCGTCTAATCTAATCGTCCGCTACGTAAAGTCAATACTGTACGATCATGACACAGCGAGAGCAGACCGGCGGCGACGACGGCGAGCGGCGCGCCGCCCGCGCCCGGCCGGCGCGCGGCATGTCACGTGGGGACCGTGGCGCTCTGTCCGTGGGAAGTGTTGGTGGTCGGCATCGCGGTGCACGGGCGGAGGATACGGGAGGTGAGGATCGAGGGAGTGCGGGGCGCGGCGCGCGCGCGGACCTGGCGAACGCGCCGGGTCGCCGGTCGGGCCGCGGGCGAGCACGCCGCGCGGGAGTGCGGGGCCGGCTTCGCCACCAACAAGTCCCACGGACAGAGCGCCACGATTCCGTGGAGGGACACGCCGATCCCGGAAGGCGCCGTTGCGCCGGATCGCTCGGGATCCGGCCCCGCGCACCGACCCGCAGGAGCCGCGGAGCCTCGCCAGCGCCGGACCGGCCGGCGGCTATGCCGGTCGCCGAGGAACCCGGTCGCCGCGGGGCCCATTGGCGCCGGCGCCGATTCGGGGCGACGACCGCTCGTGCCCCCGCCCGGATCGCGGCGGAACCCGGTCGCGGCGGGGCCAGTATATCCGGTCGTCCCGGTGGCGCCGCGAGGTCTTTCTCCGCGAGGTCTTTCATGGAGGCGCAGATGCGCGCGCGTCCGGCCCTCGCCCCCTACCTGGTCCTCATGCTCGCGCTCCTGCTCGCTCCGGCGGTGCCGGGGCGGGCGCTCGCGCAGGACGTGCCGCTCCCCGATTCGACGAGAACCGCGGTGGATGCTCCGCAGGACCCGATCGAGCTCCTCCTTGCCAACCGGAAGGAACTCGCCCTGGCCGACTCGCAGGTGGCGCGGCTGCGCGTGATCCAGGATTCGCTGAGGAGCTGGAACGCTCCGCTGCTCGAGCAACTGGCCCGGTCACAGGCGGAGCCGAGCGAGGGTCCGCGCTGGGCGGCGCGCCGTGGGCGGATGGTCGCCGAGCACGATACGCGGGAGGCGATCCGAAAGAACGACGAGCGCGCATGGCGGGCGGCGCGGCGGCTGCTCCTGGACGACCAGCGCAAGCTCGCCGACCGGCTGCGACGCGAGCAGCTCAAGCGCGACGAGGGACTCGACCGCGGTGGCCGCCCGGGCTGGTTCCCCCGCCTGGTCCCCTGACGCGGCGCAGGTCTTACTCCGTCCTGGGCAGAGAGCGCGCGGCGTCAGGCCGGCCGCGGAGTCGGCGGAGGCCGAGGCGACTCGGGTTTCCCGGGAAGCCCACGCACCTCGCCCCCCACCAACCCGCCGTCGCGGACGCCGCAGCGCACCGCCGACCGCCCCTCACCGCCGCGCCCGCCAGCGCTCCAGGATCCCCGCCATCTGCTCGGCGATCTCGCCTGCCGATTCGCTCATCGCCTCCAGGCGCCGCCGCACCACCGGCTTCTCCGCGGCCGGGGTCGCGATCCCCTCCGCCAGGAGATCCGTGAGCTGGCGGATCCGCGCCAGGCGCAGCTCGAGCTGCCGCGTCGCGCTGGGGGCGACCTCGTAGAAATCGCGCCGGTCGCCGGGCTGTGTCACGCGCTCGATCAGCCCCCACTGCTCCAGCAACCGCGCGTTCGTGCTGATGCTCGTCTTGCTCACCGCCAGCGCCCCCGCCAGCTCCTCCAGCGCCCGGGGCTCGTCCTGTAGGAGCAGGTAGCCATACAGTCGTCCGCCGATCCGCGGAATCCCGTCCGCCTCGAAGTACCGTCCCATCTTCTCGACGAAGCGAGCGGTCTGCGCGTCCACGTCGCCCTCCGGTTCGGGTTCGTGGGCAAGATACGGGACGTATCGCACGAACCGCAAAACCCGAACGCACCCCCGTGCGACGGACGGCGCCGCACCGGGCGCGGCGCGGGCGCGCGGGGGCCAGCGTCAGCGTGGGCGAGCGGGGAAGTGGCGAAGCGGGAGTGTGGGAGAGCGGAAGAGCGCGTCAGTCGGCGAGCGGGAGAGCGCGAGAGTGGGCGACTAGGAAAGCGGGAGAGCGGGAGCGTGGGAGAGTCGGAGTATGGGACTCTGGGAGCGTGGAAGGACGCCGAGTCGCCGGCCGTGCACCGGACCGGGCGAGCGGAGGCGCGGGGGAGCTATTGTCAAATGTTGTGGATCGGGGTTGATCAGGCGGCGTCCTTCCGCACGATTTGATCCTGCCTCTCCTGCATGATGCCATCAGTGAACTTCAC
>JADGGV010000481.1 GCA_019689775.1 Gemmatimonadota bacterium | reverse complement strand
GTGGTGTTCGTCGAGTCGCCGGAGCGGCCGCGGGCGGGGGCGGCGGTGCGGGTGGAGGGCGTGCTCGAGCGGCTGCCGGCGGCGGAGGCGGCGGCGCGGCTGCGCGAGGCCGGCGGCGCCGCGGTGGCCGGGGGCGATGCGCGCCTGCTGCGCGACGTGCAGGTCGTGGCGCGGCGCCCGTCGGCCGTGGCGGTGATCGAGGACTAGAGGATCAGCTCGAGGACGGCGTCGGTGTCGGAGAGGTCGGCGAGCGCGGCGTGGGCGCCGGCCTCGAGGAGCGCGTCGGTCCCGTGGCGGCCGGTGGCGACGCCGATGGCCCGGACGCCGAGCGCCTGGCCGCAGGTGATGTCGTGCGGCGTGTCGCCGATGACGACGACGTCGGAGCCGACGAAGTCGCGGCCGACGAGGGCGCGGGCGCGCTCGACGGCGACGGCGGGGAGCCCGTCGCGCCGCTCGCAGTCGGAGCCGAAGGCGCCGATGCGGAAGCGGGCGCCGAGTCCCGCCGACCCAAGCTTGAGCGCGGCGCCCTGCTCGATGTTCCCCGTCAGCAACCCGACCAGCACCTCTCCCTCCATCGCCTCCAGCCTGGCCAGCAGCTCGCGGACGCCGGGATAGACGAGCGTGGCGTACTCGGGGTGGGCGAACTCGACGGCGAGCTCCCGCAGGTAAACGGACCAGAGCTCGGGGAAGCCGCGCTCGATGGCGGGATCGGCGAGCCCGCCGAGGCGGAGCAGCTCGCGGGCGATCTGCGGGTCGGTCTTGCCGTCGAACGGGTGGCGCGCGATCGGGCCGGCCGTGCCGTAGACGGCCAGGAGCGCGCGGTGGAACGCGCGCTTGGCGGCGCCGTTGGTCGACAGCAGCGTGCCATCGATGTCGAAGAGGACGAGTCGTCGCATGGGTCTCCGGGTCAGACGGGTGCGCCGGCCGCGGTCAGCACCGCGCGCTCGACGGCGACCTCGACGGCGTGGGCGGCGGCGGCGCCGAGCGCGAGGAGCGTCGCGGGCGACAGCTCCTGGATCTCGGACGCGGTCGAGGCGGCAAACGTCACGTCGCCGTCGAACGGCGTGTGGACGGGTGTGATGCGGCGGCTGACGCCGGTGGCGGCCATGCGCGCGAGCATCTCGAGCGCGGTGCGCGTCAGCGGCGCGTCGGTGGCCACGACGGCCAACGTCGTATTCGTACCCGGGACGGGGCCGCTGGAGCCGAAGCCGCCGTGGAACGTGCCATCGCGCAGGTAGCGCGAGGTGTCGACGAAGGCGCCGTCGGGGCCGCGGGCGCCGGCGAGGATCCGGCCGTCGGCGGCGCGGACGTCGCCTACGGCGTTGACGACGGCGAGCGCGCCGACGACGAAGCCGTTGGACCGCAACGCCCAGCTCCCGACGCCGGACGGGGATGCGCCGTCGGGGCCGAGGATCTTGCCGACGGTGGCGCCGGTACCGGCGCCGATGGCGCCCTCGGCGACGGGGGCGTCGGAGGCGGCGTCGCAGGCGGCGCGTCCCATGGCGGCGTCGGGGCGGCGGTCGGCGCGGCCGACGCCGAGGTCGTAGATCACGGCGGCGGGGACGATCGGGACACGGGCGGCGCCGGTCGGGAAGCCGAAGCCGCGCTCCTCGAGCCAGGCGGCGACGCCGCCGGCGGCATCCAGCCCGAACGCGGAGCCGCCGGTCAGGACGATGGCGTCGACGGCCGGGACGAGGTGGTGCGGCGAGAGGGCGTCCAGCTCGCGCGTGCCGGTGGCGAGGCCGCGGACGTCGCAGGCGGCGCGGAACGGGCCGATGATGACGGTGCAGCCGGTGCGCGCCTCGAGGTCGGAGGCGTGGCCGACGCGGACACCGGGGACGGCGGTCAGGGTCATGGCGGCGGCGATCAGGCGCGGCTGGCGCGCTCGAGGACGGCCTGGCGGAAGGACGCGAAGAGGCGGCGGTCGGGGTCGCCGTCGGGCGCGGCCGCGTCGCAGCGCTCGGGGTGCCATTGTACGCCGATGACCCAGCGGCGGTCGCGCGCCTCGACGGCCTCGATCACGCCGTCCTCGGCGACGGCGGCGACCGCGAGGCCGGGACCGACGTCCTTCACCGCCTGGTGGTGGAACGTGTTGATGCAGAACTCGCCCCCGGAAACGATCTCGCCGAGGCGGGAGCCCGGCTCGACGCGGGCGCGGTGGGGCCGCACGCCCCAGGGCTCGGTCTGCTCGTGGAGCGCGGAGCCGGGCCGCTGCGCGGCGAGGTCCTGGAACAGCGTCCCGCCGTAGAAGACGTTCAGCACCTGGCAACCGCGGCAGATCGCCAGGATCGGCAGGTCGCTCTCGAGCGCGAGGGCGAGCGCGGCGAACTCCATCGCGTCACGGGCCGGGTTGACCGCGCCGAGCTGCGGGTGCGGCGCCTCGCCGTAGCGGACCGGCTCGACGTCCTCGCCGCCGGAGAGGACGAGCCCCGCGCAGCTCCGCAGGATGGCCTCGACGGACGCGGCCGAGTGCGCCGGCGTCAGGAGGACGGGCGCCAACCCGACGCGCTCCAGCACGTCGAGGTAGTTCGCGTGAATGCCGACCCGGGGACGCTCCGCCGGCAATGCGCCGGTGACCGTCGCGGTCAGCGCGACGAGGGGGTTCATGCGGCGGATATTACGGGCGACCGGGCGGCTTGGGAAGGCGTGGCGCGGCGCGGCCGCGGCGGACAGGGATGGCGCGCGGCCCGGCCGACGGCGGCGGAGCGGCGCGCCAGGCCGTCGCGGAACGGTGCGGCCTGCGGCCGCGGGGTGCGCGCGGGCGCGCGGCTTGCACCCGGACCCCGCAAGGCCGGCAGGGGCGGATTCCGGGAGAGTCGCATGCGCGAGATGACCGATCCAGAGGATCGCCGGCAGGAGGAGATCCTCCCGCCGGACGACGCGGAGGACCGCGAGTTCAGGGTCCGGCTGTACAACGTCGCGCCGCCGGCGATGCCGCCCTCGCCGGCGGGCGGTGGCGCGGAGAACTTCGGGGAAGCGGCGGCCTCGCGGCGGCCGGCCGGGCTGCCGCCCGCGCTCGAGCGGCTCCCCGAGCACGAGAGCGGCGCCGCGACGCCGGGCGCGGAGCCGTTCCTGGGCTACGACGGCATGGCGACGGACGACGTGATCGAGTGGATCGACGACGCCGATCCCGAGCCGAACCTGCTGCGGGCCATCCGGCGCTACGAGCGGAGGAACCGGGCACGCGAGGCGGTGCTGCGGGAGGTCGAGGAGCGGCTGCGGCGGATCGAGCCGCAGGCGGACGAGGAGGGGCTCGGCGAGCGGTAGGTCCGGGACGTGAAGGCCCGGCCCGCGGGCGTCCGCGCCGGCCCGTGGGGAGGTGGAGGCCGGCGCCGGCCCGCCCCCCCGGCCGCGCGCCGCGCGCGGCCCGCGCCCGGCGCCGCGCGGGAGGCCCATTGCCGCCCGAGAGGCCCGCCC
>JADGGV010000480.1 GCA_019689775.1 Gemmatimonadota bacterium | reverse complement strand
ACCCCCGCGGGGGGGGGCGGGGGGGGGGGCGCGCCCCGCCGCCGCCCCCCACGGCGCGCGGCTCAGTGGTGCGACGTCGGCGGATGGGCCTCCGCGCCGCGTCCCATCCGGGTCGCCAGGAAGATGATCACCGCGGCCACGGCGCCGGAGCCGATGCCGGTCCAGATCCAGCGCATGGCCTCGGCGGGCTCGTGGGCCATGATCGCGAGGCCGTGGCCGACGAAGTACGGCAGGCCGATGACGCAGACGACGCCGAGCAGCGTGACGATGCTGGTGAGAAAGGACATGGTGCCTCCGGATCGTGAGCCGGCGGCGGCGTGGCGCGCCGCCGGAACAATTCGCGGGCGATAGTATAGCGGTGGTGCGGCGCGCGCACCACCGGTGGCGCGGCACCAAACTTCCGCTGGGCGCCGTGCCGCAACCCTCGGGGGCTGCGGCGGGTACAGAGCATGGCCGCGCGGTTGGTTGACCGTTGAACGGGCTGCAAATACGTTCGCCGGAGTCCATGAGCACGATACAGGCGCAAGCGGCGGCGCGGGGGCGCCGCCCCGACCTCCTCGGCCCCCGGGAGCTGGCCGCTCTCGGCGGGCTCGAGTTCGTTTCGCGCGAGGTCGTCGAGGGCTTTCTCGCCGGGTTGCACCGTTCCCCGCACCGCGGCTTCTCGGTCGAGTTCGCCGAGCACCGGATGTACCAGCCGGGCGACGACCTGCGCTACATCGACTGGCGCATGTTCGGCCGCTCGGACCGGTACTACGTGAAGCAGTTCGAGGAGGAGACGAACCTGCGGGCCTACATCCTCCTCGACACCAGCGCCTCGATGGCGTGGAGCTCGCAGGAGCTGCCGCCCAAGCTGTGGTACGCCAAGCAACTGGCCGCCGCGCTCGCGCTCCTGCTCCTCCGCCAGGGGGACGCGGTGGGGCTCGTCGCCTTCGACGAGGCGCTGCGGGCGCACATGACGCCGAAGGGCGGCCGGCGCCACTGGAACCAGCTCATCGACGTGGTCGCGCCGCTCGAGGCGGGCGGCCAGACGGAGGCGGGCTCGGCGCTGCGCGACATCGCGGGGCGGCTGCGGCGGCGCGGGCTGGTGATCCTGCTCTCGGACCTGCTCGTCGACCCGGAGTCGACGCGGCTGGCGATCCGGTTCCTCCGGCACCGTGGCCACGAGGTGCTGGTGTTCCACCTGATCGACCCGGGGGAGCGCGAGCTGCCGGGCGTGCGGGACGCGCGCTTCGTGGACCCGGAGACGGGGGAGGAGCTGCCGGTGAGCATCGCGGACCTGCGGGCCGAGTACCGGGAGGCGGTGGCGCGGGCGATCGACGAGTGGCGCGCCACGCTGGTGCCGCAGGGGGTGGATTACACGGTGGTGGAGACGGATCAGCCGATGGTGCACGCGCTGCGCGCCTACCTCCACAAGCGCGAGCGGCTGGGGTGAGATGGGATTCCTGAGCCCGCTCTTCCTGGCCCTGGCCGCGGGGATCGCGGTCCCGCTGATCCTGCACCTCTACCATCGCCAGCAGGGGCCGCGCGTCGTCTTCCCCGCCCTGCGCTACCTGCGCCGCGCGGAGAAGGAGAGCGCGCGGCGCATCCGCCTGCGGCAGATCTTCCTGCTGGCGCTGCGCATCACCGCGGTCGTGCTGCTCGCGCTGGCGGCGGCGCGCCCGTTCCTGCGCGCCGGCGGCACCGGCCACGAGCCGACCGCCGCGGCGATCGTGCTCGACAACTCCATGAGCACGGGGCTGGTGCAGCAGGACCGGCGGGTGCTCGACACGCTCAAGCGGCGGGCGCTCGAGCTGCTGGCCCGCGCCGGCCCGGACGACCGGTTCTGGGTGATCCGCGCCGGGTCGCCGTGGGAGCCCGCGATTCCGGGCGACGCCGCCGCGGCGGCCGCCCGCGTGCGCGCCACGGAGCTGTCCGCCGGCCGCGCCGACCTGGCCGCCTCGCTCGTCCGGGCGCGCGCGCTGCTCGCCGGCGGCGCCGAGGGGCGCGCGACCGAGATCGAGCTGCTCAGCGACCTCCAGCGGACCGGATTCCCCGCGCCGATCCAGGCCCGGCGCGGCGACGCGCCGGTCGTGGCCTGGCTCCCCGGCACCGACGTGCCCGCGAACGGCGGCGTGGTCGACGTCCAGGTGGGCGGCGGGCTGGCGCCGCGCGCCGGCGAGCGCTCGACGCTCGCGGCCGCGACCGGCGGCACGCGCACGGACTCGGTCTCGGTGCGGCTGAGCCTCGAGGGGCGGATCGTCGCGGCCGACAACGTGCCGGTCGGCGCGACCGCCATCCTGCCGATCCCCGCGCGCCCGGCCGGCCTCCTTTGGGGGTGGGCCGAGGTCGACCCGGACGCGCTCCGCGGCGACGACCGCCGCTACTTCGTCGCGCGCGTGCAACCGCCGCCCGTCGTGGCGCTGACGCGCCCGCTCCCGTTCGTCGACGCGGCGCTCGGCGTGCTCGCCGACGCGGGCCGCATCCGCCGCGGCGGCCCCGCCGACGCCGACGTCGTCATCGCGCCGGCGGCCGGCGGTGTGGAGGGGATCGGCGCGGGGCGGACGGCGGTCGCCCTGCCGCCGGACTCGCCGCTCGAGCTGCCGGCCGTGAACCGGCGGCTCGAGGCGGCGGGCGTGCCGTGGCGCTACGGCGCGCCGACGGCCGGCGGCGAGGCCCGCTTCGCGCCCGGCGACTCGGCGGATGCGCTCTCGCGCGCGCTCGCCCAGATCCGCGCGCGCCAGGTCTACCCCCTCCAGGGGCCGGGCGCCGCCGGGGACACCGTTCTGCTGCGCCTGTCCGACGGCACGCCGTGGGCCGTGCGCGGGACGCTCCCCTCCGGCGGCCGCTACATCCTCGTCGCATCCCCGCTCTCGCAGGAGGCGACGACGCTGCCCACCTCCTCGGCGATGCTCCCGTTCCTCGACCACGTCACGGGGCCGTGGGCGGCCGCGCAGGCGATGCGCGAGGCGTTCGAGCCGGGCGCCCGCGTGCCGCTCGCCGCCGGCGCCGACGAGGTCCAGCGGCCGGACGGCGGGATCGAGAAGGTCGACGGCGGCGAGTACGTGGCACCCGGCCTCGCCGGGATCTACCGCGTCCGGGCCGGCGGCCGCGACATCGGCGCGTTCGCCGTGAACCCGCCCGCCGAGGAGTCCGACCTGGCGCGGCTCTCGGGCCGCGGGCTCCGGGCCGCGCTCCCGGGCTGGGACGTGGAGACCGCCGACGACCCGAGCGAGTGGGCCCGCGACATCTTCCGCCACCGCTTCGGCCACGAGACGTGGCGGCCGCTGGTGCTGCTCCTCCTGTCCGTGCTGCTGGTGGAGGGCCTCGTCGCCACCGCCGGGCGCGGTCGCGCGCGGACGGAGGCGGCCGCGGGCGCGCCCGCCGGCGGCGCGGGGCCGGCGCCCGAGCCGCCGCAGCGCCCGCACCGGGCGGCGCGCCCGGCGGATTCCGTC
>JADGGV010000479.1 GCA_019689775.1 Gemmatimonadota bacterium | reverse complement strand
CGAAGCCCCGGCGCCCGCCTGAAGAGGCGCGAGCCCAGCCGGAGCACGTGTTACCCATGTCCCCAGACTAAGTGTTACCCATCTCCTCGGACTTGACAGCCGCCGGTCGGAGGCAAGCGCGAGGGCGTGGCGCAGGAGAGCGCGCGGGCGTTGGAGCGGCTGGCCGACCGCGGGGCCGACCGCGGACCGGGACGGCGGGCCGGGGCGTGACGTCCCGCCGGAGCGCCCGTGACTCAGGCGGCGGTCGGGCCGTCCGCCGGGGCGCCGCGTACGACGGGGAGCCCGGCGGCCTGCCAGGCGGAGAGGCCGCCGGCGAGGTTCGCGACGTCCTGGAAGCCGTGCGCGCGGAGCACGCTCGCGGCGATCGCGGAGCGGCTGCCGGACTGGCAATGCACGACGACGGGGCGTCCGGCGGGGATCTCCGCGAGCCGGTCGGCGAGGTAGCCGAGGGGGATGTGGAGGACGGTGTCGGGCGTGGACGCCGGCGCACCATCGGGCGCGGGTGCGGCCGCGTTCGCACCGCCGGAAGCGGGAACGGATCCGGGCGTGGGGAGGCGGGCAGCCTCCCATTCGGCGCGGTTGCGGACGTCGACGATCGTGACGTCGCCGGCGTGGAGGAGGGGGGCCACCTCCGCGGGCGTGAGCTGCGGGACCGTGCCGAGCGCGGCGCCGCAGGCGGCATGGTGCGCGAGCGCGTCGGCGCCGAACCAGCCGGCGACGCGGTCGAGGCCGATCATCGCCAGGTCGGCGGTCGCCTCGTCGACGGCGTGCGCGTCGCGGTCGTCGACGATGAGGTAGAGGTCGCGGTCGTACGGCAGGAGCCACCCCGCCCAGGTGGTGAACGACCGGTCCAGCGGGATGTTGATCGTGCCGGGCAGGTGGCCGGCGGCGAAGTCCGCGGCGGGGCGCGCGTCGACGACGAGTGCGCCGGCCTCGAGCGCGGCGGCGAGGCGCTCGGCGGGGAGCCGCTCGGGGCGGCGGATGCCGTCGAGGATGCGCGGGCCGTCGCGGTTGATGCGCTTCATCTCGGCGAAGTACCTGGGCGGCTCCGGCTGGCCGGCGAGCACGGCGCGGACGAACTCGTCCTCGTCGTCGATGGCGAACGCCCAGTTGAAGAGGCGCTCGTAGCCGACGGTGCTGTGCGGGATCGCGCTCAGCCCCTTGCCGCAGGCGCTGCCGGCGCCGTGCCCCGGCCAGATCTGGAGCCAGTCCGGCTGCGCCTTGAACGCCTGAAGCGAGCGGAAGAGGCGGCGGGCGCCGGCCTCCATCGTCCCGGTCATGCCCGCGACACGCTCGAGGAGGTCGGGGCGGCCGACGTCGCCCACGAAGACGAAGTCCCCGGTGAGCGCGGCGATCGGCCGATCGGCCGCCGCGCCGTCCGTGACCAGGAACGTGAGGTGCTCGGGCGTGTGCCCCGGCGTGTGCAGCACGTCGACCCGGACGTTGCCGACGCGGAAGTGGTCGCCATCGTGGAGGAGCACGGACGGCGCCTCGCCGGCGAAGGCGTACTTCCAGCTCGCGTCGCCCTCGTCCGACAGGTACATGACGGCGCCCGTGCGCCGCGCCAACTCGCGCAGGCCGGAGACGAAGTCGGCGTGGATGTGCGTCTCCGTCACGTGCGCGATGCGCAGGTTCTCGCGCCGCGCCGCGTCGATGTAGTGCGCGACGTCGCGGTTGGGATCGACCACCAGCGCCTCGCCCGTGGCCGCACACCCGATCAGGTAGCTCGCCTGGGCGAGCTTCTCGTCGTAGAAGCGCTTGACGATCACTGCGACATCTCCCTTTCCAGGAGTCGGCGTGCGGGCACCGGCGCGTGCGGGCGCGGCGCCGTCGCGACGGCGGCCGCGGCGTCGCCGGGGAGGAACACCGCACGGTTCCGATACAGGATGAAGCCGCCCATGACCACCAGGAAGACGGCGAACGCGCGCCGCAGCGCACGCTGCGGCACGAAGCGGACCAGCCACGTGCCGATGAAGATCCCGACCGCGGCGACGGCCGTGAACACGGCCATGAACGTCCACGCCATCTGCACGCGCCCGAGGTAGCCGGCAAAGCCGGCGGCCGAGTTCATGGCGATCACGAGGAGCGACGTGCCGACCGCCTCCTTCATCGGGACGCGGCCGAGGAGCACGAGCGCGGGGACGATCAGGAAGCCGCCGCCGACGCCCACCAGCCCCGTGAGCACCCCCACGGCGACGCCCGGCGTCGCGATCAGCCCGATCGGGAGCCGGTCGCCCGCGGCGCGCTCCGCCGCATCCACGGACCCGCGGCCGCGAAACATGAAGAACGCCGCCACGAGCATGACGACGGCGAACAGCGCGAGCTGCGCCGCGCCGCTGAACAGCGCCGAGAGCCGCGAGCCGACGTACGAGCCGGCCATGGTGATCGCACCGAAGACGAGCGCGACGCGCAGGTTCAGGTTGCCGCCCCGCCAGTGGCCCACCGCGCCGAGAAGGCTCGTCGCGCCGACCACCGCCAGACTCATGGCGATCGCCTCCTTCGCGCCGAACCCGACCACGTAGACGAAGATCGGCACGGTCAGGATCGAGCCGCCCCCGCCGAGGAGGCCGAGCGATAGCCCGATGAGTGCAGCGAGCGCGAGACCGAGCAGCACCATGAGCCGACCTCCGTCAGGCCGCGCCGTTGCCGGGCGGGCGAGCGTCGCCGGGCGACGCGCGTCCGAGCCCCACCGGCGCCGCGCCGGCCTCGGGCGCCCCGACCATCGCGGATGCGCGGTACGTGGCAGCCCGGAAAGATGCGCGGCGTCGATCGACGGGGGAATGTCGTCGTTGCGCGTGGCGGATCATCGGCTGGAGCGGGCGGGTGGGCGCCGCCGTGGACCCCGTCGCGCATCACAACCATATGAACGAGCAGTAGAGTATTGGCGGCGGGAGTGGGTGTCAAGGACGGGTGGCGAGACGTGCGCGCGATGCAGGCCTGTGCCCGCGGCGGCTGCCGGCGGGCGCTGCCCGGGCGGCGCTCGCCGGCGTCGGCGACGGCTGGCGGCGTCCGCCCGTGTCGGCGGCGGCTGCCGGCGCTTCGCCCGCACGGCGCCTGGGCGGGTGCGGCCTACCGCTCCCCGCGACCGGTCCCATGGCCGCGGCGGACGCGCGGGTCCGGATCGATCCGGAGGGCGCGCCGTACCCGGCGGGAGGCGGGCGGCGGCGGCGGAGTGGTCGCGATGGGAGAGGTGGAACGGCGCGAGGACGCATTGCCGTGCCCCGGGCAGAGGGCCAACTTGGCGGGCGGCGCGGCCGGGAGGGTCGCGGGTGTCGGGGTCGGAAACCGGAGTGCAGGGATGGCGGGAGACGCGGTGCGAGAGGCGCGGAACGCGCTGGCGCGGCTGAGGCGGGCGGTGGAGAAGGCGGAGCGGGAGCTGGGCGCGGTGGCGGGTGCGCTGCGGCATGCGGAGGGGGCCGACTTCCCGGAGG